>VMTH01000043.1 GCA_013791745.1 Candidatus Omnitrophota bacterium | reverse complement strand
TTTAGCCCGGCTGATATCGGGGCACCTGACCTTCGGGTCGTCGGCTGGCAGTTTGCCGAACACTATTTTGCTGGAGCTACCCGTTATGTTTATGATCGTTTCGGCGAAATCCCGGATTTTTTTCTCGTCCGGATTGCCTATATTCACGGGATCGTTTTCGGCACTTTTGAAAAGACGGTAAATACCTTCCACCATGTCGTCTATGTAGCAGAAACTCCTCGTCTGCGAGCCATCACCGAAAACGGTCAGGGGCTTGCCTTCAAGCGCCTGGTTTATCAGCTCGGGCACAACCCTGCCGTCATGAGCCCTCATTCTCGGGCCGTAAGTGTTGAAAATCCTGATTATCCTGCTGTCAACGCCGTGGGAATAGTGATAGGCCATGGTCAGGGCCTCCGCAAACCTTTTTGATTCGTCATAAACACCCCTGGGGCCCACGCAGTTGACATTGCCCCAGTATTCCTCTTTCTGAGGATTGACAAGAGGATCGCCGTAAACTTCCGAGGTGGAAGCCATGAGAAAAACAGCTTTTTTGGCTTTCGCGAATCCCAGCGCCTTGTGCGTACCGATCGACCCGACCTTCAAAGTCTGTATCGGGAATTTAAGATAATCCACGGGAGAGGCGCAGGATGCCAGATGCAGTATACCGTCCACCGCACCGTCAACATAAATATAATTCGTCACGTCATATTCCATGAAAGAAAATTTTTGATTTGAGAACAGATGTTTTATGTTCTCCGTGGATCCCGTGATGAGATTATCCATGCAGATAATTTCAGCGCCTTCCTTAAGAAACCTGTCGCACAGATGCGAGCCTATAAAGCCCGCGCCTCCGGTGATAACAATCCTCATACTCTTCCCACTCCCCTGTAAAGAAATCCCAGTTTTTTCATTTTCGCGGGATCATAAAGATTCCTGCCGTCTATCAGCGCCGGCACCCTCATCAGCGATTTCACCTTTTTCATATCAGCTTTGGAAAACTCTTCCCATTCGGTCAGCAGCATGAGAGCGTCCGCGCCTTTGACGGCCGTCATGGCCTGCGCGTATTTGAGATTTTTCTCTTTCCCAAATATTTTCTTAAAACCGTCCATGGCGACAGGGTCATAAACACAGACCTGCGCGTTGAATTTGAGAAGTTCCCTGACGATATCTATGGCCGGGGCGTTGCGCAGATCATCCGTGTCCGGCTTAAAGGAGAGTCCCCAAACAGCTATCTTTTTCCCCTCTATGTTCCACACAATATCCGTGAGTTTGTTTATCACTGTCATACGCTGGCTCTCATTTATTCCGTAGACCTCTTTGAGCATCCTGAAGTCTATACCCGCCTCGTGAGCCATATGGATGAAGGCCAACACGTCTTTGGGAAAACACGAGCCCCCGAAACCTATACCCGCGTCGAGAAAACGGCCGCCTATCCTTTTGTCGAGCCCCATGGCGAGAGAAATATCCTTTATATCCGCACCCACCCTTTCGGCTATATTCGCCACGGCGTTTATGAAAGATATCTTTGTCGCGAGAAACGAGTTGGACGCGTGCTTTATCAATTCCGATGTCTCCGTGTTCGTCACTATCATCGGCGCTTTTACGGGAGCGTAGATCCTGCGCATGAGCTCCTCTGCTTTTTTGCTTTCAACACCTATCACTATCCTGTCGGGCTTGAGAAAATCGCCTATGGCTTTCCCTTCCCTCAGAAACTCGGGGTTGGATACAACGTCAAACGGAAGGTTTTTCTTATTGTATATTTTGACCGTCTGTTTTATTTTCTGACCGGTTGAGGCGGGAACCGTGGATTTCTCAACAATAACTTTGTAACCGTTCATTGAGAGCGCCACCTCTCTGGAGACCGCCTCCACATACTGGAGATCGCATGAGCCGTCAGGACGGGGAGGGGTGTTGACCGCTATGAAAATAGCATCCGATACAGGCACCGCTTTTTTCACGGAATCCGAGAATTTGAGCCGGCCTTTTTTCATGTTCTTCTTCAAGAGCTTATCAAGGCCGGGCTCATAAATCGGCATTAAACCTTTTTTCAGTTTCTTGATTTTCTCCTTATTATTATCAACGCATATGACACTGTGTCCAATTTCGGCGAAACATATGCCGCTCACAAGGCCCACATAACCTGAACCGACAATGGCTATTCTCACACCCTTGGATGATCCTTTCTTTTTCATTTTGCTGTCAAGCTCCTTATAAATTTTCTCTTATCACGGCTTTTCAGGATGGCCGTGCCGACGAGAAAAGAATTAAATCCCGCATCGAGGGCCTCGTCTATGTCCCCGCGGCTCCTTATCCCGCTCTCACACACAAGCGTTTCCGTTTTTACTTTACCTGCAAGAGCGGCGGCTTTCGCGAAACTGATCTCGCCGCTTTTCAGGTCTCTCGTGTTTATACCCAGCACCGGTATTTTCATGCCTTTTATCTTCTCCCTGTCCCGCTCACCGTAAAGCTCCACGAGGGGCGTCATTCCGAGCCGCCTGCTTAAATCAAACAAATCCCTTAACAAATCTTTATCCAGAATCCTGGCGATCAGAAGTAGCGCGTCGGCCCCGTAATACCTGGATTCATAAACCTGATATTCCGAAAAAATAAAATCCTTTCTCAACACGGGAAGAGGGCAGCTCTTCTTCACCTCTCCTATCATATCCTGATCCCCGCCGAAGAACCTGTTCTCCGTCAGCACGGAAACGGCGTCAGCTCCGGATGAGGCGTAAATTTCGGCCAATTTCGCCGGATCAAAACGCCTGACGATCACGCCCTCGGACGGCGATGACCTTTTTATCTCGGCGATCAGCGAATAGGGCCGGACACTGAGGGCTCCGTCAAAATCCCTCGCTTTCGCGGCGCGTCTGATCAGCGATTTCATGCGGCTGAGCGGAAGCCGTTTCATGTCTTCGCCCACGTCTATCTTCCGCTGTCTTACAATCTCAGTTAAAATATCGCTCATAATTCAGTCCAAATAGTATTAAATCAGCGCCGATTCGGCAAGCGCAAAGCTGCCGCTTTGGCGTGGCCGCTCTCTGTGATTGCGCGAATTATGACCATTTGATAATATTCAAAATGCTGAAAAAAGAAATACTCGTAAAAAAAAACAGGATATATAGAGGGAAAGCTATTGATTTTTTGGCCGACTCCGTCCGTGTGCAGAACGGCAAAACGGCCGTCAGGGAATACACTGACCATCCGGGAGCGGCCGGGGCTCTGCCTGTTCTTCCCGGGAACAGAGTAGTCCTTGTACGCCAGTACCGTTATCCGGCGGGGAAATTCACTCTTGAAATACCGGCCGGAAAACTCTCGCGCGGCGAAAAACCCCTTGCCTGTATAAAAAGGGAACTGAAAGAAGAGGCCGGCTTGGCCGCAGGCAAATTCATACTGCTTTCCAAATACCAGCCGAGCGCCGCTTTTTCAACCGAGACAATATATGTTTACGCCGCATTAAACCTTAAACACACCGGGGCCAAACCCGACGATGATGAATTTATAGAAAAAATGGAATTTGACCTGGATGAAGCTGTTCAAATGGTGCGGAAAAAGAAAATAGGCGACTCCAAAACTATTATTGCTCTTCTTTTGTGGAAGGATTTTCTAAACGGTCGAGAATTTTAGCTATTTTAGACGCCAAAACCTTAGCCTTTCTATAATCCGGGTCAAGAATAAGGACTTCATTGAGTTTCTGCTGTGATTTTTCATAAAAGCCCTGCCTGAAGAAAGACCTTGCCTCACGGTAGAGCCGGGTTTTTAATGTGGAATAGCCCAGTCGCGCCGCGAGGGAAAAAGAATGTACCGCATCCCCTATTTCCACCGAGGTAAAGCCGTAATCGAATGAAAATCTGTCATATTTAAGCCCGACGCCCGCGCTGAAACCCATAATTGAATCTATTGTGTTCATACCCGACCGGAATCTCAAAACTTCTCCCACCGGGATCTCTATACCGAAAGACTGGAAAGCCTCACCTTCCGAGGGGAATGTCCCGGCAAACGACAGGATGCTTCCCAGAAAACGGAAGTTTGCGCCCGCCCTCATAACCGACGGTATTGCCTGGGGTGATGAGCCGCCGCCGAGCTCCATTTTACCCATAGGCAGAAAATAAGAAAAACCCGTGTTCAGAAACCAGAAACTGTATTCCGCACCGCCATGTAAAGCGGCGGCGCTCCCCTCATGCTCAGCCGATAAACGCTGACTCAGAGTGACAAAACTCAAGCCGGATGAAAATACCCCCGAGCGGTAACCAGCGCCGAGGGCAAAGAAAGAATCGCCGGCCGTAACGGCGCCCATCGGCGTATCAAGAGCGCTGTAGGCGTCAATGCTGCCGTAATCCGAACTGAGAGAACAAAATCCCGCGGTGAAAGCGGCATTAAGCGGAAGATAGGCGCTGACACCGCGCAAAGATATATCCTCCCACCAGAAAACCGTACCCGCTGACACCTCAGGCCTCGTAGCCCGCGCGGCGTGAGCGGGATTGATCAGGAAAGAACCCGGCCCCGCGAGAGAGGCGTTCGCGCCTCCGAGAGACACGCTCAAGGGATCCGCCGGCACAAAAAGCATCTGCAGAAAAGAGGTTTCCGCCGCGGCCGGCGGCATTGTCAATAAAGCCGACAGCAGCAGTGCAACGCCGGCGCGATAGAGCGACGGATATTCACAGCGCGCGGATTTCTTGAGAAATTTCAGTTTCATTGTATGATTACGAGTTTCCCTCTTTTTTCGTTTTCGCCCGATTTTATTCTGTAAATATAAACCCCCGACGGAAGTTTAACATCCGTCCAGCCGGTAAAAAGCCCGGGGGGTGAGGCCGTAGCGTCCGTATAGCTGAATTCCTTGAGGAGCCGGCCCATAATATCGTATATTTCTATTTTAGCGTCACTGCCCGAAGGAAAAGAAAAGATTATACCGTTGCCTATGTCTTCGCTCTTTTTATAGGGCACAGGATATGGATGCGCGTCATCAATGCTGAAAAGCGGGCCGCCCATCAGGGCATAAGTTGAAAAATGCCATAGATCCGCCTGGACTTTTTTCTGCGATTTAACGAGCCGGGAACTGGACAGCTTTATCCAGGAAGTCGTATCCGAGAGCCAGTAGATGGCCAGCGATTCCACTCTTACAGGAGGCGATAAGCCGTCAACGAAACCGTCCGGCTCGCTGTCTTCATAAGAGAAAGATAATGTGACGCTGTCCGCGAAAGTTGTCGAAATAACATTATCAAAATCATCATAAAGCTCCAGCGTCACGACACCGCCGATGATCCTGCTGTGCGCCGGCAAGCCCATTGCGCTTTCGCGCAAAAAAGCGGCGTATATTTTTTCGTTCTCATCATCAAGGAGCATCTCTATCCTCCCTGAACCGGAAAGAGTACCCTCGGGCACTGTGATAGCGGCAGGACCGGTGGAAAGCGTAAATCCTGACGAAAGATCAAATAGCGTCTCAAACTCAAAAGAAAAAACAGAGAGCATGTGGTTCAGGGATATATCGCAAATGCCTGTTGTCACCGTCAATCTGTAACCGCACCCGTATTCCAGAAGAGAATAAGGCGAGACGGTCACTACGCAGGACGAAGAAATATAATTTATCGCCGAAAGAACATTTTCGAAAACGGATAGGCCCTGCGAATTTTTGATTTTTGTCAGATAAACATTCGCGGTCGTCACCGAGTCGGAATGAAGAGATTCGCTGAAACTGATCCATATATCAGCGTCAACGTCTGATTTAAGGAGGGTATCCGGCGCGTAATCAATAACCCACGGGGCGCTGGTCTCTCGCGTCAGGGGGACAGAGAGGGCGTTTTCCCTGCTTATGCTCTCGAGCCAGTTGCCGGAGTAATCATAACCCAATCCGCCGCAGGCCAAATAAAGTGTAGTTATACCGAAATTTAAAAGCTCTACATGCTTATCTTCAGATGGATAAAACCAGAAAATATTCGCAGAGGCGCTGCTGATGGTTATTCCGTCTTCAAATGTCACCTTTGTTTCAGGGCCGGTTCTGGAAGTGTAGACAGACAAAAGCGTACCGATATCTTCCGCCCAGCCCGATATCTCATCGTTGAACTGCAGCCGGAAACCCGATAATTTTGCCGGATCACTCTCATTCTGAGCGTAAAACTGGTTTTCCGGATAGGGGGGGGTAGTGTCTTTGATCCAGGCAATTTCCATGCTTGTTTCATCCGGCGTGTTGCCCGCGGAATCTCTAATGGATGCGGACGACAGATGAATATACAAACTCTCCGCGCTCCTGCCCCAAAAAGCTATCTGACGCCATTTTTCAAGCGACAGATTAAAATATAGAGTTGATGAAGATGATGCCTCGTCATATTCCGTCTCTTCAAGACTTATCCTCGGCGAAGACCCGTCAGGAAAAAGCGGCGATGTCGATATGAAAATATTTTCATAGGAAATAACATCGGGACTTTTATTGCAAAAAATAATCAGTTCCGCGGAATTTACAGGGGAATAGGCTTCGTCTCCGTGGCTGTAGAGGGCGCTCCCGGGAACCGGTTTCAGGTTATCCACGGTAAAAGAATTTGATACGGCCGCTGAAAACTGTGTCACACCGTATACATCTTTTACGAGAGTTCTCAAAAAAACGCTTCCATATAAGGCGCCCGGAAGATCCTCCGCGCTTTTCCACACCACATCCAGCGCGACGCGGGTACCGGAAGACGTAATGAGCGGTTCTTGTGCTGTGCCTATCTGAAAATAATTGGCATTATCCACTTCCGGGGGGGGAATGAGGGGCTGAAACGCGCCGTCAAAATAAAAAGCTGTCACGGCCGTAGATAATGTAACAGCGTGCCATGACGCCCCCGCGCCGGAGCCGCTTGTGGAATAACTCACATTGACAAAAGAATCAAAATCATCCGGATGCGAACAAAAAATTCGCGCAGATATCCTTCCGTCGCCGGAAGAAGACTGCTTCGGGACATTCTCCATCCATGATGATGGCCCGTCTCCGGTGATAACGCTGATCTCCTCTTCAGGCCAGAAGGTGTTTCCAAAAGAATCATAAACGCAGAGCCTGAAATAATATCTGGTGCCTGCTGAAAGGACGATAATGTGCTCTCCGTGCTCATCAACATAATCACCCACATTGGCGATACGCGTGGTGATCGACCCCAGCGCCGTCTGCTGTACCGGCCCCCACGAGAGACAATATTCATCCACACCCGGAGAAGTGCTGTAATAGACCACATATTTCAAAAAATTATGCTCTATCACAGAGATAGATGTGTCATCATCATTGAGATTCCATTGGAGCTGTACATGGGAAGAGTCGTGCCCCCTGTGACTGAAACGCGTTATTCCCGAAGGCTCCAGCGTGTCCAGCATAAAAGAGGACGAATAAAGCCGGGCGGATTCGTCAATGCCGTCAGAAATAATAAAGGTCACTTTAACATTGTTATAATAAACCTTCCCGATATCGTTCAACGCGTTAAAGACAAAATCCTGAAGAGAGCCTGTCGAGCAAAAATACAAAGGATCGGAGAAAGCGCTGTCTGCTGTATTAGATGAGATTCCTATCATCGCCCCGTCAAAATTCTTTAAAAAAAGGCCCTCATATGACCACGAATCATTATTCGCGTCAAAGCCCCTGTAAAGAAAATCCACATTCCCGCTGCCGTCACTTCTCTGCGAAACGGAGATAGCGCTCAGCGTCGGCCTGTTATTGGTAGCCGCCACGGCTTTATCGTCGGAACCCATGCTGTTCCCGAAGGTGTCATATGCGTAAATACGGAAATAATAAGTGGTGTTGTCGCTGAGGCCGGTTATTGTCGTGGAAGAAACTCCGTTGAAATCTTCCGCGTCCAGATTAATATCATCCGCGGCTTGCCATGAACCGATACTATCGCCGGAATCATTCACAATACCCGACGGATCATCGTTATAATATATGATGTATTCGTCAAAATTCACGTCGGCTGAAGGAGATCCGAAGCTGAGCGTCACGCTGGTTGATGTATAAACGCCCGTTGGAGAAAGATCCCCCGGAGTCTCCGGCCTCTCATTATCTATTTCAAAAACCCCGGAAACACAATATCCGCTGTCCGCGTATCCGTCATTGGCTTTAAATCTTATGCTGACGGTCTCGCATTGCGTTGATCTAACGACTGCCGGATTTGACGCGTGATTCGTCTTCCAGTAGAAAGTGTGTCTGGCGGAAGCGCTTAATGTCTCCGCCGAAGTAAAAGAAGAATCAAAACCCGTGCAAACCAGAGACGCGTCGAGCGAATCCCACGATAACCCGGCGTCAAGGGAATATTCAAAATCTTTAAGCGTACATTGATTGCTTTCAAGATCCTTTAATTTAAAAACCGTGACGATCACGCCTTTTTTCGCCGGATCTATCAGAATCTCCGCCAAAGTGTAGTTGCGCGTACAGGTGGACAGCAGAACATTGTCTGCCTCCCAGCCGGGATATGATTTTTCATTGACGGTGACCTCGGAAGAAGGTGCGCTCCTGGCGCCCTGCGCGTCCAACGCCGCGACAGAAAAAAAGTATGTTTTGCGCGGAACATTCAACAATGTCCATGAACTATAGAGCATATTACCGTAAAATCCGGAGCACTCGCTGAACACCGTGCCCGATACGGTGGAAATGACCACATTCCCCGCATCATCGCGGAGGGCCAGATCATACTGCAGAAGATCATCAGGCGTCTCCCCATCAGCGCCAGAGCCCCATTTAAGATGCAGCTTTCCCGATTGCCAGGCGAAATCCATTCCCGAAAACGGCGCCGCCGGAGAACTGTTAGGATCATCATCCGATAGCGTTGAATAATAAACCTCACAGCCATCGCCGTGGCCGGCGACATAATCAAGGTCACCATCACTGTCAAAATCCGCTATTGCCACACATTGGGCGTACACCGTGTTTTCCGTCTCATCCAGCAGAGAAAAATCGCCACTGCCGTCATTCATATAAACCCGCGTGTATTTCCCGACGCCAAGACGGTACCAGCCTACTATGAAATCCAGATCTCCGTCGTTATCCAAATCTGCCACGGCCAGCGAGGTGGCGAAAGCGCGGGGTCCTCCGACCGAGAAATCTTTTGTAAATGTCATATTTCCGCCGTTTATCCATATCCCTATTTCCGTGAGGACGCATGTCTCGCTCGGGCCTCTTGTGGCGGCTATAAAATCGCACAAGCCGTCGCCGTTAAAATCCCCTATCCCCGCGGCATTGAAATAATCCGGAGCGGGAGACACCCAATCGGGAACGGCGGAAAATCCCCCGGAGCCGTCACCTTTATAAACCTGAGCATAAGCATGGGGGGTAAAGGTGGAATCCGTATCGTTTTTATAATTCAGCACCACAAGATCAAGAATGCCGTCATTGTCAAAATCAGCGGAAGCCAGGGAGTTGGTTTCGTTCAGATCCCCGAAAAACGCGGCGGATGCGAACTGGCCGTTTCCCTGGCCTGCGTAAAAAGTGTTTTGTTCCCCCGTTGCCCCCGGCCAAACCCCGCCGGTCGTAAGCCCCTCTATTATATCGTATTTGCCGTCCCTGTTAAAATCAAAACAAGCGGCGGAAGAGGTTTTTTTAGGGTTAAACTCGGCAGAGAATTGAAAAATAAAACCGCCCATGTTTATGAGGACAACGGAACTTTGATTGGCCGCGCCGCCGCCTATTTCGGCCGCGGCGATAACATCGTTTAAGCCGTCATTGTTGATGTCTCTTATCAGCACCCCGCCCATCTGCTTACCCGATAGCGTGGAAAAGATCAGGTCAAAGGCGCCCGTTCCGTCATTTCTATAAAAACGCAACATGGCCTCCGTTCCCGTGCCTCCGAGCACAATGTCAATATAACCGTCATTATCAAGATCTCCGACGCCTATGGAACCGACATCTTCAAACGCGTTCAGGTCGGCGCCGGCGAAAGAAGCTTTTTTCAAAAACAAATTCATCCTGAATGTTGCCGTATCCGAATACTGCGAATATTCTCCGGAAGATGAGGAAACCTTTACTTTCCAGTAATATGTCGTGTTTCCGGAAAGCGGCACACCGCCGTAAACACAGGATTTGACCGAACTCGTCTCTATTTCAGTATCCCATTTTATAATGCCGAAATCATTGGATGTGGAAACAAGCAGCCTGTACGCCACCTGCGTTGAGGCGCTCCAGCCGAAAGAGGGCTCCGGCGATTCCACGTACACGGGATTTGTTTTATTGTTGCACAAAAGCCCTGTCGGAGCGGGCACGGCAAAACAAAAAGACGCCCCTATTGCAAAGGCCGCGAAAACGCCTTTAACCAGAAAAGCGATTCTTTTCCCCATACTTATGATTTTACTCCGAAAACGGAAAAACCGGAATATTGTTTAATTTTCCTTATCCTCGGCCTCTATCTCCAGCATCTTCTGTTCTGTTTCTATGGGCAGTTCTATTCCGGCATCCTTCAGTTTCTTGAAAGACGCGAGCGCCCTTTTGCGGACATGAAAAGAACTGTCATTTAAAAGAGGCGTCATTATTTTAACACCCTCTGAAACGCCCATTTCACCGCAGGCCCATGCCGAGGTCATCCTCATCCAGACGTCATCCGCCTTGCCCATCTCCGAGACATTATCCAGAGCGCGGCGCCTGTTCCGCGGAAAGAGGGCGATAGCCGCGTTGCCCCTCACCCTGTTATTGGGATCCTGCAGATAGGGATCGAGAAGCTCTTCCATAATAGGCGAGTCCTTGAACATTTCAGCCAGCAGCTCAACCGTATCCGCCCTGACCCTGGCGGTATCGTCCACTCCGGCGATACCCGCCCGGGGCGAATGGGAAGACAGCTCTATATTGGTGCCTGTCTTACTTTTTGTCAGTCTCTCTATCAGTTTGATGACTTCGGCATTCTGAAGTTTCATCATTGATGTTTCCTCAGGCAGTTTAGCCAGAGCGTTCTGCATTTCCTTCTGATTCTGTAAAATCGCCTGATATTCCCCCTTGCTGCCGAGCGTTTGCACTATTTGCGAAATCCTCCTCTCCTCTTCCATGAGCTTGGATTCTTTCTTCTTAGAAAAAGCCGCAGCGACAAAATACCCCAGGGCCATAACCGCCATAAGGTTCAGGGCGAGCAGAATAAACAAAGAAGTCGGATAAGGCATTTCCGCCTTGTTCTCCGGCTTGAGTATTTCCCGCACAACCTCTTCTTTTTTTGCGGCTTCCTGTTTTTTTACCGGTTTTTTTTCTGCCGCGGGCTTTTTCGCCGCTGTTTCTTTCTCCGCCTTTGGAGCAATCTTTTTTGCCCCAGCGGCATCGGGCTTTACAACAGCCGGCTTGGATCCGCCCATAAGTTTTGACAAACGCTCACTGATTTCTTTTACTTCAGGCGTGATAGCTATTTTGCCGGCGTCCGAGATATGCGCCATGGCTTTTGCGTAATCCTTCCGGGATTCCATTAAAAGAGCCATTTTCACCAGCGTCTTGTGGTGGAGATCCCTGACCCTTTTTTCCGAGGGATCAGTCTTATAAAGTTCAGACGAATCCTTAAACGCGGCTTCATAATTTCCGGTGAGGAAATTCTCAAAAGCCGCCCCGAAAGCGCGGGGGTCGATCTCCGCGCGGACAAACGCGCAAAAAGCCGTAAAGATAATTATGCTTTTCATTAATTCCTTGGGGGACAGGATTAATCCTGTCCCCCCGTTAAAAATATTTATTTTTTTCATCGCATTCCCTCCCGCTCACTTATTTCTGCTTTTCCAAATCATAGCCCAGTATGTTTAAAAGTTCATCCATGCGGTTAAAAAAATCCCACACCTCTCTGTGCAAAGGGTTAAGTTTAACGGCTTTCAGAAGGAATTCCCTTGTTCGCAGAAAATCCCCTTTATCCAGGGACATTTGCGCGGAATTCAGGCTTTCCAAAAAGGTGACCTCAATATTCCCTGGATATTTTTTAGAGGCGGCCGATATAATATCAGCGCAACGCTCATAATTGCCGCCTTTGTAAAGAGACCACGCCTCATTGAGTTCCACCGAAGACTCCGACATATTTTTATCATCTTCATAGCCCGGATTCAGGAGCGCGGCCTGAGTAAACAGGATTCCCGCTCTCTCTTTCTCACCCGCAGTCATCAGCCTTCTGGCCTCAGCCATGAGCTCCTGCGCTTTTTTCGACACCATCGCGGGGTCGAAACGGCGGGCCTTTTTAGCGCTGCGCGAGGCGGCGCGCTTCTTTCCGGAAGCGAGAAACTCAAAAGAGGAAGCCAGTTCCGCCTCGCATATCAATGTCCCCGTTTCATCTTTCATCTTCTTCGCCCGGTCCATGGCGGGATCTTTTGCCAGCGCTTTTTCAAGATATTGAAAAGCCTTTTCAAATCTTCTTTTTTTGTAAGCGTCTTCCGCCTTTAAAAAATACTCAAGCGCCTTCTCTTCATCTTTGGCGCGCTGCTTATCGGATTTACCGAGATCCGACGATTCCGCCTCCGAGAGCTTTTTCAGCAGCTGTTTCCTCAATTTGGCGGCGGCGTTGTTGGACGGGTCCAGTTTGAGCGCCTCATTCGCCAGGCCCAGCGCTTTCACGGGATTGGCGGATAACTGCATGGCTTCCGTATATTTCTGAGCGGCGATTTTTTTCTTTTCACCTATAACGCTACTATAAAGTTCCCTGAAAAATGAGCTTTTGAGCAATGCTTTAAGCTTCAGCGCCTCATTGTTCCCTGGATCGAAAAACAGGATTTCGGACGAGGACTCGGCGCACTGGACAGGATCCTGAGAGCTGAGAAAACTTTTGGCCTCTATGACCTTCTCATCTATATACGAGAGAAAAACATCCACCGAAAGAGCCCGGCTCTCTTCTATTTTCTTACGCGCGATATCAAGCTCACCGTTTCTGAAATATATCTCAGCCGCACGGCAAAGCCTCCGGGCCTCGTCATTCTTGATCTGCCCGTAAAGATCTATAGCGCGGGAATTTTTGGGGTATTTTTCAAGCGTTTTATATATCATATCCAGTGCATTAGGCGTATTGCCCCGCTGATATTCCATAAGCGCCTTTTCTATCATCTTATCCTGATCGGCCTCGGGAGCGCTAAGAGCCGGCGCGCAAAAGCCCGCCATGAACAAAAATAATCCGCGCAAAAGCCAAATTCTCATAATCCCGGATCCATCGGCAGCGAAAATTTTATATCGGGCAAGCATATCAGACGCTATCCGGCGCTGAAAGTCCGCCGCGGCGGGCGGGCCATATGAGCGAGGAGTTTCGCCCTCTGCCCGGAGCTGAGCCTTGCGAAGTCGGCCTCTGGAGGACAAACCGCATACGTGAGCGGCCGTCTACGGATAGCGCGGGATGTGATCGACGGCTGTCGGATAATGACGTCCTGCGATATTGAGTTGATTCCGGCATTATTCCCTTTCCGAAATTTCCCTCATCAGCGCATCTATCTGCATGGACGCTTCGGCGGCCTGTTCCTGCAGTTTTTTCTCAAATTCCAGCGTCAGCCTTTTAAGCTCTTCCGTCTTCTCTTTTTCGTGTTCCGCCCCGGAGACGAGCGCGGCGGCATCGGCATTTTTGGATGCAACCGCGATATCCGCCTTAAGTTTTTCTATCATGGAATTCTGCGCGGCGATCTCGGCCGAAAGAGAATCTATTTTTGCCCGTGCCGATTCCAGCCGGGAAGATAAATCTCTCTCTTTCACGGCGCTTTTTCTCAAATCATTTTTCATGTTTGCCAGAAGCCGCCCCACATCGCCCATCAGCCTTTCTTTTAAAGCGGGGCTCATTATGAGTTTCCGGGATATTTCAGTTTTCAATAAAGCATTTTCCTCTATGAAAGTGTTTATCTTACTGTCTTTTTCATCCAGCTGTTTCTGCCATTCCATGATCTTGTCCTCTATATCCCGCTTTATCTGTTTGCTGTCCATAATGTCTCCGCGGCGGCACCGTTCATAAACCCGCCCAATGTTCCTTCAACCTCTACCCTGACTATATCTCCGGACAGCGCCTTTCCCGCGGGAAATTTCACCTTGAGATAATTGCCCGAGGTGCCGTAAAACCATTCCCCTGTCTTTGTCTCAGCGACAACTTCAAGGCTCTGCCCGATAAATTTGCGGCGGTAATCTTCGGATGATTTCGCCGCAGCTTCCAGAAGACGCGCCTTTCTCTCTTTTATAACAGAATGCTTCAAAGGCGGATACAAGGCCGCGAGGGTGCCGGGCCGCGCTGAAAAAGGAAAAACATGGATCTTGCTGAATTGCGCTTGCGCAACAAAATCCAGTGTTTCATTAAAATCATCATCGCTTTCGCCCGGAAACCCGTATATGATGTCCGTCGTAACAGCGGCTTTATCAAAATATTTTCTTATTTCATCCAGCGTCTTCATAAAATCAGAAGCGCTGTATTTTCTGCGCATTTTTTTCAGCACACTGTTACTGCCGCTTTGAAGCGGCACGGGAAAATGAGGGCATATATTCGCGGCCCTGGAAAGTTTCTTAACAAAACCTTCCTCAAAAGGCGGCTCCAGCGAACCCAGCCTTATTCTGGCCTTATATCTTTTTCTTATGGTATATATCAGATCCATAAGGCCCCCGCCGGGATCCTTGTACAAATTGATGTTCGTGCCCGTGAGCACAAGCTCAGAAGGAAACGCCGCCGCGTTTTCAAGGCACTCTAATTCCCGCATAATATTTTCCCTGCTTCTGCTGGCAGGCGCGCCTCTTAATGCGGGCACAATGCAGTATGAGCAAAAATTATCGCAGCCATTCTGTATCTTCAAAAAATAACGCTGCCGGCCTTCCGTCGGGGCTGAAGCGGAAACCGGCGGATATTTCAGTTTGATGCCTATGCATGATTCCAACGCGGCCACTTTCAGGGAATCTGTCACGCATCCCGATAGAACAACCTCGGCGGACGGATGATTTTTTTTCAACGCCTGCGCTGTTTTGAGAGCCTTGTTCTCGCTCCGGGCGGTGACACAGCAGGAATTGACAATACACAAAGAGATATCGTCTCCCGCTAATGACCAGCCCTCACCGCGAAGCGCCGAAATTATTTTTTCCGAATCGGCGCGATTTGTTTTGCACCCGAAAGTCTTAATCATAAAACTTTCCTTCTTTCTGTGGGCGCTATTGGTCAAAAATTCCCCCCGACACCGCGAAATGTATTGAGCAATCTATCTATATCCTTATCCCGCGGGAAATTGGGCGATATTTCTTCAAGAAAATTCACGGCCTTTTTCCTGTCGCCCCTCATGTAATAGATTTTCGCGAGATTCGTGGCGAAGTTCTTTTCTCCGGGATGAAATTTCACGAGCCTCTCATAAACAGAGGCGGCCTCGTCAAAACGTTTCAGCGATGTGAGACAATTCCCCAGATAAAAAGCGGCGCCCGCATCGCCCGGGTTGGCATCTATTATTTTCCTGAAAAGAGACAAGGCCCCGGCGAAATTCTCCGCCTTCACCGCCGCTATGGCTTTATCCCGCCACTTCTCCACGGGAATTCCGAGGCGCGGCAGGAGACTCTCTAAATTTCTTTTTGCCGTATCATAAGCCGGATTGATTTCCAGGGCTTTTTTATAAAGTTCATAACTTTTGCGCAGGTCGCCCTTAAGCATATAAACATAGGCCAGATTATTCGCGATGTCGGGAGAATCCGGCTTCAGCTCAAAAGCGCGGCTGTAAAATTCCTCTGCTTTTTTTATATCTCTTGTCTTTTCATCCCGCAGAAAATGATTTCCGAGCGCCAGAAAATATTCCGCGGACACAGGATTGATTGAGGCGGCTTCCCTGTAATTTTTTTCGGCCTCGTTCGCCTCACCCATGCTCTGATAGGCTATGGCGAGACTATAATATGTCTCATCATATGCCGGGTTAGCCTTTAATGCCTCTTTATACGCCCACACCGCCGCCTCCATCCTCGTCGCCCACGGCTCCACCCCCGCCTTCTTCCACTCCGTAGCCCACTCCTCCCTGTCATATTTTGCCAATCTCATAAAGCAATTACCAAGCTCATAGTTATTATCCGTGTTCCAGTGATAATAACGCCAGGATTTGAGGCAATCTTTAGCTGCGCGCTTTATATCGCCCATGCGCGAACGGGTGAAACCGTTGAAATACTTCATCTCCCCTTTAAAATAATCCACCTGTTTTTTTATAAAGAAAATAACCAGCGCCGATAAAATTATTTTAAGCGCCAAAGCAGTCTTCAGTTTTCGCGAAACAATATACTCACCGCGCGAACTTTCCGCCACGGCAATCCCGCAAATTGCCCAAAACGCCATAACCGGCATGGGGAAATTCAATGTGACGCCCAGCATGTTATCGGCCATGAAGCCCGCAGCAGCAGCAGCACAGGCAAGGACGAGCAGCCCGCCGCTTTCAAAATAGGCGCGGCCTGCCCGATAAAAAAACACGAGCCAAATGGCGGCAAAAATAAAAAAACCCACAATCCCCAGCTGAGAGAGCTGTTCAAGAATTTCGCTATGCGAATTATTGGCGTGAGTCCTTAAGCCCCCGAATTCAGGTTTTTCCGCGATCATTCTTCCCTGTTCTACAGGATACCTGATTTCAAAACTGCCCCACCCGTGGCCGAACACAGGCGACTGCCTGAACATCCTCCAAGAGGCCCCCCAGATCAAAAGCCGCTGGGTCATGCCCGATGATTCCATCAAATTTGAAATATTGCGCGTCTCAACGGTCAGCCTTGACCAAACCGTGGGATGATCGTGGTTATAAGCTAACTTCGGAAAAATCCATGCTACCAGGAAAAGCACGGCAAAGGCGGCGGCCATTTTTTTCCACAGGCCTTTTTTCAGAGCGAAAACAGTATATATAACGAGCGCCACAATAGCGCCCGCCCACGAACTCCTTGTCTGAGTGATGAGGAGCGCGAAAAAATTCAGCGAGAATATAACAGCCCACACGATTGCCGAGGGCGCGGTGGAAGCCCCTGTAAAAGCCCACAGGCAGAGTATGATAATCACAACCTCAAAGCTGGCGATAAAAGTGGGATTCCCGAAAGTTGACACGCTGCGCGAGCCGTAATGGTGGAGGTTCTGCGGCCATATGAATTCATGGCCGGTGTACTGCAGAATGGCGTAGAACGCGGAAATGGAAGCGGTTGCGATGAGCGCGTAAATTAAAATTTTTTTATAATAGCTGTCTTTCGCCATAAGAAAAGAAATATAAAAAACGGCCAGGCAGTTAAACACGAAAAATATCATCCGTTTACCCCAGAAAACAAAATAAGCCGTTTTCCACTGGGGATAATATATAAGCGCGGCAACCAGCGACAATGCGATGAGGATGCCGTAGGCGGCAAGGGGTTTGTCCAGATAGGTCTTCGCGAAAGTTATGTGACCTTTTCTGGAAAAAAGCAGGAGCAAAACGGCGACCGCGGTCAATGAGCGGAAAATGATGTTCTGGATGATGTAGGGGTTACGCGTCACGGCCGTAAAGAAGATCAGCGGCGAGAAAAATATCGCCGCCGCAAAAACCCAGAACGCGGCTGAAAGTACGCCACGGCGTACGGGGCTTAGAGCCCTTTCAGTATTTCCGCGGCTCTTTTGTCGTGGGGATCTATTTCCAGAATCTTTAGGCATGTTTCTTTGGCTAGCGATTTTTTATTGATGGCCTGATAAAAATTCAGCAGGCTAGTGTACGCTTCCCTGGATCGGGTTATTTCAACAACTTTTTTATAATTAAGCTCGGCTTCATCGTATTTTTTAGACAGATAAAGGACATTCGCCAAGTTCAGATAGGCTTCCACGAATTCGATATTTTTTATTTTCTGCCTTGCTATCGCCTCTCCAAAAGCCTGCTCAGCTTCAGCGTATCTTCCCAGCTGCACGAGACAATATCCTTTCCTGAAAGGCGATAATGCAAATATGGGGTCTATATCCATCGCCTGATTGAATTTTTCAACAGCCTTCTCATACATGCCCATTTTAAGATATATGTTACCCTCCTGGTAATGCACCTGCACATAATTGGGCGCTATGGCGAGCACATCATCGTACTTCGCTATTGTTCGCTGGGGGTCGGTCCGCGCGGCGCCATTAGTCATTGTTTTATCCCATAACGGATGGTAGCGGGGCGTCGTGTCCCATCTGTCATTATAGACATTGCCCATAAAATAATGAGCCATTATGAAGCGCGGCCAGAGGGTGATGACTTTATCATAATGATGCAGCGCCCTTTCCCACACCCCCTGCTTCGAATAAGCTATCGCTATATTGTGATTCACATCGGCTATGAAAAATTTTCTGAAGAAGAGCATGGAATAAAGCGTCACGGCTATGACGGCGAACTGCAGGATTATCTTGGAAAGATCACCCAGCGGTATTATATACTTCTTTTTATCCTTTTCGGGAAAAGTCAGAGCCCCTATCACCCCTATCATCAGCCAGAACAAATGCCCCGATGACACAAATCTCATATGGACATCCACCGCCGCCTGGGCGAGCATCGCCAGCGCCCCCGACATCCAGCCTATAAGAAGAAATGTCCTGTCAATAAGGTCTTTGCTGGCCGATTGCGACGGCACTCTTTCAAGTTTTGATAATTTTCCTATCGCTGAATAAAATGTTATAAACAAAATTAACAGATAAAACCCAAACCCTATCATTCCCTCTTCATAAAAAATCTCCAGGAAGTCGTTGTGCGCATGATCCGTCTCGGTGTTATGTTTGCCCTCAATCCAGAATATCTCGGGATGACGGAACATCGGGTACACTTCCTTGAAACTGCCTATGCCGGTGCCGGCGACGGGATGCTTTTTAAGCATTTCCATACTTGACATCCATGTAAAAATCCTGAATCTATATGAAATAGGGTTGCCCGCTATGTAGACAAGGCCCAGCAAAAGCGCTAACAAAAGCGGTAGGCCGAATTTTAAGATCCTTAACACTTTTTTTCTGTTGATAAACCCGGCAAAAAGTGCCGTCAGCATAAGCGACGAGGCCGTCATCACGGCAAAACCTATAAAACTGCCCTTGGTAACGCTGATCCACACGCCGTATGCGGCCATGCCATAAAGGCCGGCATAAAGGGGATTTCTGGTTTTGAAAAACATGCCCAGCGGCAGGGCCGCCGCGCCCACCAACCATGCCCCGAAAAAATTGGGATTACCGAAGGTGGAAAAATGCCGGGTGCCGAAAGCCCCTTTCCATGCGTAGGGGTCGTAGCCCAGCTTCTGCATAATGCTGTAAAAACAAACGACGAAACAGGTCAGCATCAGAACGGAGGTGAGGAATTTCACATCTTTGAGTTTTCTGAATTCAAAGAAACCTATAAAGACTAGGCCCGTATAAATGCACCTTCTCCAGAATTCGTCAAAAGAAGCCCATGTTTTAAAGGGCGTCGTGGCATAAGAAAAATATCCCCACAGGATATACGCGGCAACGGGTATGATAAAAGCAAGCTCCTCAATGGAAAAACGCAGGCCGTCCTCCAGTTTTTTCAGAAGGAACAACCCTATGAGGAGAGATCCTCCCACCTGAACAATGGTTATCTTGATCGTCGCCGAATCATAAGTTTTAAGGTAAAAGAACACCGCCGCCGAAAAACACAGCGCGGACGTAAGCAGCACCAGGGCTTTGTGAAGAAAATCAGCCAAGCCGACGGATGAAATTACATTAATATCGTTTTTACCCACTCTAAGCTCTCCCCGCCATGGCGGCCGATTCCCGCGCCTGGCACAGAAAATGCCAGTATGGCACCTTATCCGACACCGTGACACTGTCAAAGCTGTCTTTCAGTTTCATTATATCTTTTCTCTCAAAACGCTGTTCTATGGGCGTAAAAAATCTGTCATACACATCCTGCTCTGTCCTTTTTATGCCTTTGCCCCTGTAAGAATCATAAAGAGGCACCATGCCTGACATTTTAAAACGGTCAAGCACGGATCCGACGAGAACAAGCGGAAAATACACAAGGCGCGCGGCAAGCGGCGGGATCAGCGTTCTCAAAAAAACGCTCCGGCTTCTTGAAAGGCCGCGCCTTAAAAAAGTCACCCCGGCGAGGATCCACTTGAAATAAAACGGCTTGTTATCCAGCGCGTAATAGAGATAGACCAGAATTCGCGGAGAATATTTTTTAAGTTTTCTCACTTCATCAAGCGCGTCCGTCGGCAGATGATGCAGCACCCCAAGGCAAAACAGAAAATCCGCGTAATTAGCGCAAAACGGCAGGTCGCTGATATCGCCCATGAAAAACAGGCAGTTTTCCCGCCCCGCCAGGTTTCGCCTGGCCTCGAATACGGCATCTGAAAAATCAACGAGCATTATCTCTCCGCACACATCTTTGAGAAAATAACTGAACCTGCCTATGCCGCACCCCAGGTCACAGGCGCGTCTGCCGCGGAGGGATTCAAGGTCCACAATATCAAAATATTGCGCGAATTCCTCTCTGTGAGACGGCATTATTTTGCTGTACTTAACCCATTCCTTTCCGAAGGTGTCCTGAACGTCTTTAGAAAATCCCGGATAACTGCCGTCCGAAGAGGCCACACCGAGAATTTTCCTGACTTTCTCCGTGTATTTTCCCCACTCGGACAATATGATAACATCGTCAATGATCGGATATACTTTAGAGCGCACCACGAGCGCGTCTTTTCTCAGACATATTTCGTCTGTGCCGAAAATCTGCTTAAGCGAATTTATCTTGTTATCATAATACATAATCAGTGCGTCCACATTTGTATATTTTAGTATAAATGACCCCTTTACACAATAACACAGCAGGACTTGCCGTATCCTATTATATTTGCGCAGGGACCTTCTTATTTTGTATTTTATCTCATGCTTTTAACTTTAAATTTTTCGCGGGGGGTCCGGGCTTGAGATCATCTCTTTTTAATTTTGCGCTCCCTGAAGAGCTCATCGCCCAGAAACCGGCAAAAACGCGCGCGGGCTCCAGTCTCCTTGTTTTTGACAGAAAAAGCGGTAAACGCCGCTTTGAAAAATTCAGCGCTATTATCAAATATTTCCAAAAAGGCGATCTTCTCGTGTTAAACGACACGAAAGTCATACCCGCGAGACTCTCGGCGATGAGAAAAACAGGCGCTAAAGTGGAGATTTTTGTTTTGCGCCGGGCCAAAAAACAGGGGCCTGAGCTCTGGGAATGCCTTATAAAGCCGCTGAAAAAGGTAAAACCCGGCGAAATACTCATTATAAAAAATTCCCTTCAATGCGAGATCGCGGAAAAAACTGAAGGCCGGGCTCTGGTAAAATTCAACGGCGAAGTCAAAGAGATCCTCGCTTCCTATGGAAAAATACCCTTTCCCCCCTACATCCGTGAAGTCAGACAAAATCCGCGGCGCTATCAGACGGTCTACGCCAGGAACGACGGCGCTGTCGCGGCCCCGACGGCAGGACTGCACTTCACAAAGGAAATACTCGGTGCTCTCTCCCGAAAGGGCGTTGAGATAAAATTTATAACACTGCACACGGGATTCGGCACTTTTACGCCGCTGCGCGGAAAGACGATCGAGGAGCACCGTATGGACGAGGAATTCTTCACCATACCTGAACAAACAGCCCTTGCCGTCAACCGCGCGATAGCCGAAAACCGCCGTGTGTTTGCCTGCGGCACAACGGTGACGAGAACACTTGAAAGCAACGCCGTTAAAAAAAACGGGGTCATGACGGTCCGCCACGGGTCCGGCCTCACGGGCATGTATATCACTCCTCCTTATAAATTCAAGATCGTAAAAGCTCTCATCACCAATTTCCACACTCCCCTATCCAGCCTCATCGTCCTTGTCAGCGCCTTTGCCGGAAGAAAAAATATCATGGAATGTTACGCGGAAGCCATAAAACGCAGATGGCGCTTTTTCTCCTTCGGCGACGCGATGCTCATATTGTAAATTTCCGGACGATCTTTAACTATCCCCTTTTTTTCCTATACGGCTTTGTGCTATAATTCGAAATGATATCTCTCAGCATCAAAGAAATTATAGAAGCGACCGGCGGAAAACTTATCAGCGGTAAAGACAGCGTCAAAATAACAGGTGTTTCCATAGACTCCCGCCGCCTGCGCAGATATGATATCTTCTTCGCACTTAAAGGCTCGCGGCTGGACGGACACCGTTTCGCCGCGGAAGCGCTCAAAAAATGCCCGGCGGCAATCGTTGAAAAAGCACCTCTTGCCAAAAGCGGCAAAAGCGTCATCCTCGTTAAAGACAGCCTTTCGGCTCTCAAGAAGACAGCCGAGCTATGGAGGACAAAAATAGAGCCGCGCGTTATAGCAGTCAGCGGCTCAAACGGAAAAACAAGCACAAAAGACCTGCTCGCCCATATATTAAAAAAACGCTTCCGCGTAAACGCCGCTGAAAAAAGTTTCAACAATTTTATCGGCCTGCCCCTTACGGTTCTTAGCACACCCCGCAGCGCGGACATAATGATCACCGAGATGGAAACAAATGTGATAGGCGGAATACGGAGCCTATGCGAAATCGCCCGGCCCGATACCGGCATTATCACGAACATAAGCGACAGTCATCTGAGCGACCTGAAAACAAGGGAAAATGTGTTCAGAGAAAAAAGCGAACTGGCCGAATATATTAGCCCGGGCGGGTCTCTTATATTAAACAACGACGATCCATTCGCCGCGAAATTTAAAAAAATTTTCCGCGGAAAGCTCATAACATATTCGCTGAAAAAGAAGAGCCTCTGCCAGGTGAAAATAATAAAAACGGGTTTTAGCGGCACCGAATTCATCCTCCACGGAAAACGCTTTAAAACTTCCCTACCCGGAGCATTTAACACTCTCAACATAGCCGCCGCAGCCGCCGTGGCTCGGATTTTCGGAATACCGTGGAAAACAATCATAGAAAGTGTGAAGACATTCAAAGCTCCCCCGGGAAGAATAAGCGTTAAAAAGATCAAGGGCCGCATATTGGTCAACGATTCTTTCAACGCCAATCCAGGCTCGGCAAAAGCGCTGGCGGAGCTTCTCAAAAACGAAAAAGGGCGCAAAGCCATAGTCTTCGCGGATATGCTGGAACTGGGAAAAGATTCTTCGCGCCTCCATGCCGGAACTGGCGCTGATTTCGCGGCATCGGGCGTGGAATCCGTACATTATATGGGCAGATTCGGCGGCTCTTTCATCAAAGGGCTTAAAAAAATCAATCCGGCTATAAAATACACTATCCACACGGACAGAAAAAAGTTAATGGCCGCGGTAGTTAAGGAACCGGCAGACCTAATAGCTTTCAAAGCTTCGCGGGCGATGAAAATAGACGAGATATTCGATCATGTGGTCAAACATATACCTTCTCGGAACCATTAGTTTACTCACCGATATTTCCAGCGAAATGATAAAGGCCGTACTGCCGGCTCTGCTGGCAGTGATGGGAGCCGGGGGCATGGCCTTAGGTATGGTGGGCAACCTCCCCCAGGTTTTTGAAGGAATCACACATTATCTCAGCGGATCACTCTCGGACAAAACAGGAAAAAGAAAACAGCTCATATTCGCGGGATATCTGCTGTCGTGCCTGTCCAAACTGCTCATCGCCGTTTCACCGACGAGCGCGGCTGTGGCGGCATCCAGGAGCGGAGAACGCATAGGGAAAGGCCTGCGCATAGCTCCAAGGGATTCTCTTATATGCGACACTGTCCCTCAAGAATACGCGGGCAAAGCTTTCGGGATACAAAAAGCGATGGACAGCGCCGGAGCGCTCATCGGCACTCTGGCGGCATACATACTGTGGCAGACAGGCTGCGGTATAAAAACGATAATCCTCGCCGGGGCCGCGATATCCTTTATCGCGCTGCCTCCGATTTTAATGCTCCGGGAAAAACTCATACCCGGAAAAAACTGCGAGCCGAAATCAGACCTCGCTAAAATCAGTTCTCTGTTTATCTATACGGGCTTGTTTTCACTGGCAAACATCAACTATCTGTTTTTTATAAGTTTCATCCAGATCTACGGAAAAAGCGCGGGGAGCCCTGTCTCCTCGGGAATTTTTGCCTATATCGTCTATAACTTAGCTTACGCTGTCTCCGCCGTGCCGGCCGGAAAGTTCGCGTCGCTAAACGGATGCAGAAAGGGCCTAATACTCGCAAACATACTGTTCATCATTTTATGCGCCTTATTTATTTTCATTCCCGGATCGTATCTGACCGCTTCAATGCTCCTGCTGGGAATTACCGCGGCCTTTTCAAAGGTGAGCATCAAAACATGGATCAATGAATTGACCCCGTCCGCAAAGCGCGGCAGAAACATGGGTAAACTGCAGATCACACAGTCCTTTTCTCTTTTGGGCGGAGGAATAGCGCAGGGCATCCTCTGGAACATGAATCACACCTACACCTTCGCGCTCGGCGCCGCTGCGGGGGCGATAGCGCTGAGCTTTCTGTTTACTCTTAAAGAAAATTAAGACATGGCGGAGGAAAGAGATTCTCTTATTTCTTTCCACGAACTTACCCTGTAAAGATTTGCCGTATCGCCGGTACAGCGGTTCCAGGGATAATCAAGCATATATGTTTTGATTCCCGAAAGAGCGATGCCTCTCGCGAAATCAAGCCTGTCCTCTATAAAAGCTTCAAACTTAAAAGGAAATTCTTTCATCAGATTGATCTTATTATTGCCTTCTTTGATAAAATGTATCTCTTTAAACGGGATGCCTTTTCTTTTTAAAAACTCTTCGGACTGCCTTCTCGCGTCGGCGGGCCTCGCCGTGATCACCACTATATCGAACTTTTCCGCCAGCTCCACAAGAGTATCTTTCGCGCCATCGACAAGCTCCATTCGGCTCCAGACATTTTCTTTCAGCATCAATTGATAGGCCTTATCCACATCATCTTTTGTGATGGGCAGGCATTCCTCGTAAAAATATTTTGTGATCTGCTCTCTGTAAAACTGCTTGCCCGTGACTCTTTTGATATATTCCCTGAAAACGGGATCCGTATCTGTTATTATCCCGTCAAAATCCGTGCCTATGATCTTTTTCTTATCCATAACTATGCTTTTATCTCCCTTTTTACAACGCGCTTAAAAATAAACGGCCCCGGCTGAAACCGGGGCCGTTCCAAATCAGACTGATTTTTATTCTATGTTTATCGCATCCACGGGACAGTTTTCAGCGGCGTCTGTCACATCCTCTTCCTTATCCACCGTCACCGCGCCTTTCACCACGGCCACGCCGTCAACAATCTCAAAAACTTCCGGAACCGTCTGTTCGCAAAGGCTGCAGCCCGTGCAAAGATCCGCGTCAATAGTAACTCTCATTTTATTCCTCCCGTTAACTTTAAATTTGGTTTATTGTAGCTTTTTGTTCTTTTTTTTTCAATGGAGGACTGCCATCACGGTATTTGGAAATTTCGTGTGTTGTCTCTGTGCGGGGGTGTTTGTATAATCGGGCAACCTACAATGTTTAGAATTATAATTTTAATTATGCTGTTTTTGCCGGCAGCGGCGCTGAGTGAAGAAAACCCTCACTATGTAAAAGGCATGGAGCTGCTTGACGATAATAACTATCGCGGGGCTGAAAAGGAATTTCTGATATTTCTTAAAGATGTGCCGGCGTCGAGCCGTGCGCATAACACGCTCGGCTTTATATATTACAAACTCGGCGAAAATGAAAAAGCCGCGCGGAATTACAAGCAAGCCATTGCGCTCGACAGCGGCTACGCGATCGCGCACAACAATCTCGGCATACTCTATTATCACGGGGGTGCTTACGAAAACGCAAAAAAATGTTTTGAAAAAGCGATAGAGCACAACCCTCTCTACGCCAAAGCCATGATAAATCTGGGGCTTGTTTATTTAAATACCGGTGATAAAAAATCGGCAAAAACAATGTGCCTCCGGGCAAAAGAAGCGGACAAAGAATATGTACGCGAAAGAGAACGCTCCGCGCGGAAAAGAAAATATCACTGAAGGACATAAAAGAGCCGCGGCCGCAAAGAAGGCCAACATGTGTTTGATTTTCATCTGACTTGTCATATTCTATTTTATTTTTTAAAAAAAAGGCAAAAATGCGCAATTATAGATGATATCGCGTATTCTAACTTCGGCTATTACTGAACAACGCTCGAACCGTATTTGTTAATAATTTAACTTCTGAAAATTCCATTGTTTAAAACTCCGCTAATATTTCCAACCCGCAGGCTCGGACACATTGCGTCCTTCGCACTGCTCACTACCTTTTCCCACCAAGACAGCATCGCTTTGCGATTTCCGCTTGTCAGCGGATGCAGTACCCATTAGGTACTGGCTGTCTGCTTTCCCGAATCGCTCGACCACTTCTGCTACTTTCAGCGGCATTTGCGACCTCGCTTAATTTGCCTTCCCGTTTTCCTCCGTCCTGTTCCCTAAATTCTTGCCGCCGGATTTCGAATTTTATTCTTTAAGTCTCCGTAGTATTTTCAGTTTTTCGTTTATCGGTTTAAGCTTTTCCTGAATTGCTTGCCGTGCTTCGATCTTTTTTCTGAATTTTGGGTCTACTTCATTGCCTAAATAATCCTGCTTTATCTTTCCCCGATCCCTATATTGCAGATAGTAATAGGTGTTACCTTGAACAATACGCTCCTGAATAGAACATTTAGGGTATTTAGCCATTTCTGATTTAGGTTATGTCAACATACGACGACTGCGAGCAAATATTAAATTAAAAATTTTTATTCGGCGTAAACAGTTATCGTTTCCGTATAAAGAATCCCTAAACTCAGACCGCTAATCAGCCAATCAATAACATTAAATCTTTTTTTAATACGCACTCTTCCTTTGGCCGGAAATTTGTTATCAAGTTTATAATTTGCAAGCGGGACAAGACCAGCGAAAAGATAAAAACTTTTAAACGTGTCATACTCCTTCCATGTATCATTCGGCATTCCTAACACTTGCCCGTTCCCCTGAATATGCAAGGTGGCGCAACCTGTGAACGAGAAAATTACCGTGAAACAAACAAAAACTGCAAAAAATCTTTTCATAAATCTCTCCCATAACTACAAAAAACCCACGCCTCGTCCGCCGTAGACGGATTGGCTTGCTCCTATTTGTTGGAAACGGAGGCGGGAGGATTCGCCTACAAGTAATCCGCCTGACGGCGGATTCTCGCAGGCCGCCCCTCGCGGCGCTCGCCTTCCGCTGAAAAGCGAAAACTCGCGCATCGCTGCGGTCTTCGAATCCTCACGCAAGCCAAGCAGTTGGCTTGCTCCTATTTGCTGGAAACGGAGGCGGGAGGATTCGAACCCCCGGTGCACCAAAGGCACACAACGGTTTTCGAGACCGCCGCATTCGACCGCTCTGCCACGCCTCCATTAAAATCAGTCTTTATCATACACCAATGACGCTATGCTTTGCAAGCATAGCCGCAGAATGTCTTCCAGACGGACACTGGCGCCTGTTAGCTCACGCAGCGAGGCCGCATCCACGCCGTCAAAATCAGTATCGTTATTTATATTAATTCCTGCGCCCAGAACCGCGCCGACGCATTTGGAACCGCTGTACAACCCGGTGACGATTATCCCGGCGAGCTTGGAACCCGAAGGCGTCACAATATCATTAGGCTCTTTTGTCCCCAGATCCAGCGAAAGCTCCTCCTCAAGGCTGTCTTTGATCTTTTCCGCGGCCTTGATGGCGCAATCCTCATTGAGTAAGGCCAAAGAAGACGGCACAAAAAACGAAAACCATAAGCCCCCGGGAGGCGAATGGAATTTTCTGCCGAATCTGCCGAAAGCGCCGCTCTGGCTGCGTGCGACAATGAGCAAAGGCCTTCCGGGGCAGGTTTTGATTTCTTCCCTGACGGCTGTCTGCGTCGAAACGCATTCATCCAGTATCTTAAGCCCCGATGAGGGGAAAAACCTTTTTAAAATATCACGGACTTTGTCTTCCCTTATCTCATTGAAATCCGCGCCGTCTTTAGAGCTAAACTTCAAGAGAAAAATCAGCGGCCCGCACAGAATGTGTCAAAGCCCCCGAGGATATCCTGTCGACGGGAATGTGTTTATATTTCAGAACGGTTTTTTCATCTATACCGCCGGATATTTCTATTAGCGTACGGGGAGACATGATGTCTCTCAGCTCCACGGCACGCGAGGCCTCACGCGGTGTAAAATTATCGCAGAGGAGCACATAGGG
>VMTH01000042.1 GCA_013791745.1 Candidatus Omnitrophota bacterium | reverse complement strand
GCTCCTGCAAAGCACACAAAGGCCTCTGCGCCTACACCGGAATAGATCTGGGCATAGCCGTGGGCTCTATGGTTTCAAGGGCAGCAGACATGAGAATAGACAACAGGATAATGTACACAGCGGGTTTTGCCGCTCTCAAATGTTCGCTTATGCCCAAGAATGTGAAGGCAGCCTTCGCCATTCCCCTTTCCGTATCGTCAAAAAATATCTTCTTCGATCGTTAATATGGTCAGGCCTTGACATTAGACATTTCTGGCGGGGACAGTCCCCCTCTACGACTTCGCTTTGCTCGTCCGTAATGGGGACGGGCCCCAGTTATCATTTTTGTCACATGTCAAGACCTGACCCCCCTATGGCTTGGACTATGCGGCCGAGAGATTCCAGCGATTTCGCGTCCGGGAGTTCTGACAAAGCGCATATGTCCGATCCGACTATCCTGTGATCCCTCTTTATTGATTCAATAATAGAGGCAACCTGGTCCAGGCTCACCTTCCCGTTGCCCCAGTCCGTCGTAGCATGAGCTTCAGCGAGCAGATCCATATCCACGGATATATAGACGTCTTTCGTCGGAATAACGAGCGGGCTTTCCATATTTTCAAGCCGTAAACGCCTGAATTTCCCCATATAAACAGAGCGAGCGTCACCTTGCTGGAGTATGAGGGCGTCTTCGGGAAAACGGAAGGCGTTATTTTCGTAGAACCATTTTTTATCCGTATTTATGCCTATGAGAATAACTTTCTTAACATTTTTCTGCTCCATCAACGCTCGCACCCATGAGCCGCAGTCAAAAATATCATCACTGCCCCGGCGGTAATCCGTGTGCGCGTCAAAAACAACGACAGTGATGTCCCTTTGAAAATTTTTAATAAGGTAATACGCCAGATGATGGTAATTACCGGAGCCGTAAAAACAAATTGAACCATTCCCCAGCCCCGCGAGCGGCCCCATGAAATCTTTCAGCAGCTCCCGGGGATATCTCAGAAGATTCCGCATCTCATCGCCCGCTTCCACAAGAGCGCAGTCTTTTGCGGAGACCACATTATTCTCAATCAGATAATCCCTCTGGGCGGCAACACCGGGCAGATCCACAAAAACATATTCAGCGTTCTTCGCCGAGGACGTCTCGCTCTTCCTGTCTTCGGCAGGTGCATATCCCAAAACCTTTTTTTGGCCGTGGCCCTCAAATTTTTGCAGAGCTTCACGAAAAAAAGAATGATCCTGCCCGGTTATGAGACCGCTTTTAATGCCTATCCAGGCCGCGGACGGCAGATAGGCCGAACGAGGGAACTTATCCGCAAAATTTTTCGACAGAACAAAACTCCGGCCGTAATCCCCGCCGGTATAGGCCCCATGCAAAACGCCCAATTCACCCAGCGCCGCAGCGTAATAGTTTTTATCCGGCGTCCGGCAGCCGTCGGAGCAGAACAGCCCCATCAGAAAGACAACAAAAACGAGTGAGAGGTTTCTGACGAAAATCAATTATCGGTATTTTTTTTGTACTGGAAGATCTTATCGGGAATGACACTGGCGCTGCGTATGGCACTGAGCGATATCTCGAATTCCGCTTCCCCGTCGCGGAACTCTATGCGCGAGGGCACGTATTTACCGCCTGATAAAACATAATCGTATTTCACGCTTTCCAGGACATCGCCGTCGTAGAGAACATATATCTCGCTTATAACGCCCCTTTCATGGTCCACAATTATATCCCTGTCTTTGTCGCAAAAAGCGCAGTCGGAAGAGCCGTCCAATGAGGCGGATCTTTTTCTGCTGTATGTTTCCCACTGTTTGTAGGCCTCGGGAGACATCTGTCCGCTCCGCGCGAGCTCGCGCATGAACTGCTTCTGATGCTCTATCGGGGCAAGCTCCTCCTCGGCAGGCTCGCTCATGCGTATTCTGACCTCATAATACCTGATCTCTTCGTCTTTGTTGTAATCTTCCGCCGGAGCGACCGTCACGGCGCTCTTTCCGAAATCCATTAAATCTCCCGTTATCCGGCTGAAGAAATCTCCCGTTCCCGCCTGAGCGGCGACACCGAGTACATAACCGTCTTTATCCACCGTGACAACGCCGTCAGGGGTACGGATGGCACTGAGGCCTACTCCCTCAAAATCCTCCGGCCCCGTGAAATCTATGCGCAAATCCGGGGGCTTGTAAAAAAATTTGCCCGTAAACATGACCTCGCCGGACGGGATGTTTTTCCTTGTGAGCACCGCCTGCAGATTTTTGATTTTGTCCGTGTTTTTCTTCACCTTCGCGAACAGCGTCTCAACGCTCATTTCGTCTTCCGCGAGGGTCAGCGAAGAAAAAGCGCAAAGCAGCGCGAGAAATACGCAAAACTTAAAGCGCATTTTTATCTTTGACCCCTCCGTATCAATACGGCACTTCCTCTATTTTCATGCCTTCGTCCATTATTTTGGGCGTGACGAATATTACAACCGTCGTCCTGTTGTCAACGGTGCCGTGAGAGCCGAAGAGATATTTGAGAACGGGTATCTCACCCAAAAGAGGAATGCCCTGGCTTGTGTCCTGTTTGAATGTCCTGAGGAGCTTAGCGACGGCCACCGTTTCTCCGCTGCGCATCTGCAGCGTGGAAGACGCGTTTCTCGTTATAATCGCGGGCACCTTCGTGTTGCCGTAAATCGCCGCGTTTTCCCAGTCCAGATCGCTCACCTCGGTAAAAACTGAAAGGCCTATTTTCTGGTCTTTGTCATCAATAACCGTCGGCACGATGTTCATTTTTATGCCGTAATCCTTCCACTCCACATTGGGCCCGTCGGCGGTGATGACGATATACGGCATTTCTCCGCCCACCATGAACCTGGCGTTGGTGCCTGATTTGGTTATCATCTTGGGATTAGCCAGGAGCCTCGCGGCGCCCTTGGTCATCATGAGTTTCAGATCCCCTGTGATGGCGCCCAGCCTCGCGAACTCCCCCACCCTGAATAAACTGGGCAGCTCCGGCATAACGGCCGGAACGCGGGCGTCATTGACATATGATATCTCGCCCATGCTGATGCCGTCCACCCATTTTATTCCCATTTCACGGGCTTTGTTGTTTGTTATTTCCACGGCCTCAATGGCGATCTCAAGGAGCTTGGCGGGTTTTTTATTCGCGATTTCAAGCATCGTCAGCTCGTCGGCGTTTGATTCGTCGTTCAGGCATTTAGCCACTTCCGCGCGCGCTGGCGAAAGTGCGGCTCCCATTATAAGCAAGATAAGAATTTTTTTTATCATATCATTTCTCCTCCCTGTATGCAGGGTTTATTTGCTCAATTCAGCGTATAACGGCAATTTTAATCTTTTCATCAACGCCGCCGCCCCTGATAAGGCATATATAAATTCCGCTCCCCACCTTCCTGCCCTTGCCGTTTCTGCCGTCCCAGGGCAGTTCATACCACTGGCCGGACTGCTGATAATTCGCCGTCAGCTCATTTTGCGAAATTTTCCATGTTTTTACAAGCATTCCCACAGCATTATAGACGGCTATCTTGACCGGCGATGGGGAAGCCATCATCCACCTGATTTTCGTGGAGCCGTCACGGGACATTATAAAGGGGTTGGGATAATTGTTGGCCGCCGGCGGGATTTGCGCGCTTCCCTGAATGGTAACAGAGATCGAAGAAAATTCGCTTCCGTTGATGTAGATCCTCACACTGTATATGCCGTCGGCCAGACCCGAAGGCGACCACGCCACTGAAGTGGACAGCGCCGCCTGATAAGTCGCTGACGAGAGCTCCGCGACAAAGCCTCCGGTGGAAGAGTAAACTCTCAACTCCACCGTGGTGCTGGACTGATTCAGTGTAAAATTAATATCAAGCGAATCGGCGATACCGTCGCCGTTGGGCGTGAATGTCACAGCGCTCACATCATCAACCTCAAACGCATAATTCAAAACAGCGTCGCAGTATATGGCGATTGAACTGCTGAAAAGCGAATAATGCACCGGAGCGCTGCCGTCGCAGGCGCGGATCCTGTAATGATAAGTGATGGCGGAGAGATTGGTGTGCGTCCATTCAAGAGTGTCTCCCGAAATCACCGGTACATTGTTATCTCCCCACACGCCGCCGGAAGAGCCCAGCCACTCTACCTCATAACCCGCGAGGTCATCGCACAATGAGCCGTCCTCGTTTACCGCCGGTTTTTCCCAGCGGAGCTTTATGTCTCTTGTGGAACTGGGGCCGAAAGCGAGTATCGTGCGTAGGCCCGTGGGCGTTGACGGCGCGAGGATGTCGCATGGGAAAACCGCGTGTATATCGGTGTTCGTGGATTTTGTGACAACAGAGTCATAAATGTAATTCACCGCTTTTATACCGTAATAATATGAGGTTTTGTCTGTGAGGCCCGCGTCAAGATAAAAAGTCGCGGACGCGGCAAGGCGCGTTGACGGCTCCACGCCGAAGACGGCAGTCGTGGAATCTGCCGTGCCGCGGTAAAGCCATATCTGCCTCGGCGAGCCGGCGGTTTTCCAAGATAAGCGCGCGCTTCTGCCGGTGGCGGGAGCGGCGGCTGATATGTCATAGGGCGGCAGAACGGACACATCGTTCACAAAAAGAGAAACCGATGAGGGAACGCTCAAATTGTCGGATGTGTCCCTGGCCCGGATCGTGTAATAATATGTCGCCGCCGAAGACGGAGCGGCGTCAATGTAAAATGTGGCGCCGGAAATAAACGCGGCAGGCACGCTGTCCCTGTAAATATCGTAGCCCTTCAAATCAAGATCGGAAATATTTTCCGTCCATGAAAGATGCACGGCGCCGCCTGTCCCCATGTCCATACCGGCAAAACCCGCTGGCGTCGCCGGCGGATAAGAATCCAGCGGCCTGCCTGAACAAAGAATACCGTCGTTTGTTGTGTTTGTGGATTCATTTAAAGAAAAATCCACTGCGCGCAAAATGTAATAATAAGTCGTCCCGTTTTCAAGGGAGGTATCCGTATAAGTTGTGGAAGTTGACGAGCCAATGTAGGAGGGACTTTCCAGTCCCGATGTGGAGCGGTAAATTGTAACGGAAGAAAAATCAACATCAAGAAGATTTGCCCAGCTGAGTTCCAACGCCCCGCCGTCACCGGGATAATTTGCCTTTATTACTGAAATACCAGTAGGCGCCGAGGGCGGCGTTATATCCGACGGAACGGCGGCGGATGTGCTTGAAAGATCTCCTTCATTATTTTCCACATCTTCTGCTGTTATTGCAAAATAATAAGTTACATAATTCGTCAGACCTGTAATTGTTTTTGTTGTCGGTAGCGACGTTGAAACAGAGCAGTCATAATCCGCCCCCGTCAGAACCGGATAGGTTGCTTTATAAATTTTATAAACATTCACATCCGATTCGCTTGACGCCGTCCACGAAAGATTTATTTTCCCCCCTGTCCCTTCGTTTAAAGCGGTGAGAGTGGTTAACGGCTGTGGCGGAGTATTTACAGGGAATTTATCCTTGAAATAAGCCGCCTCAATCTGACTTGTTTCATTCGGAACCTCATCAAATGAAGTTAAAACAAACCAATAAGTAACCCCTCCCATAAGGCCTGTTACCATCTTTTGAGTCAAAGAAGGCGAAACCGTAGCAAAAAAGTCGAGAGTATAGACATCTATTGTTCCTGACGGCTCATCTGTTGTGTAAAAAATTTTATAACCATTGAGGTCGGAATCGCTTACAGCAGTCCAACTTAAATTTATCTTTGTTCCGGAGCCCTCGTTTTGAGGTTCGTTTTGTATCACTTTTGCCGGCGCTGTTTGGTCGGTAGGCGTAGAGGAGACCTGTTCAAACTGAGTTTTGTCTTCGTTGCCGTTAACATCTTTTCCTGTTACGGAAAAATGATACAGTTGTCCGTCTTCAAGACCCGTCACGACAGTAATATTTGTTGAAGCGGCAATATAATAACTTTTATCGGCAAGAGCAAGATTATCAAACGGATTTTTTTTCTTATAGTAAATTCCGTATTTATCAATATCCTGCGCTGACGATGGTGTCCATTCAAGACGAATCTCATTTCCTTTTTTTGTATCAAGAGCCGTCAATCCCGTAACTTTTGCCGGAGGCGTATTGTCCGTAGAAAATGCGTTTGCTGAATCAGTGAGAGAACTCTCGTTATTCTCCGCACCGGTGGACACGGCTGACACCTTGTAATAATAGGTAACACCTTCAGCGACAGCATCCCAGTATTCGTGTGTTGTGGAAGAAACTGTCTGGTCATATTCTTCTTCATTCCCTTCGCTCAAACCTCTGTAAATCTTGAAATAATCGTATGTGCCCGTTGTATAACCATCCGGCGTCCAGCTTATTTTCAAAGTACCGTCACTATTAATGTCAGCTACGGCAAAATCGATAGGAACTGGTGGCGGAGCGGGCTCCGTTTCGGAAGTAGAATTCTGCGGGTTGCGCCCTGTCCTGATAATAAAATCCGCCGAGTTGTCATCGGAATCCTCGCCGTTTCCCTCGTATTCGTCAGCGCCGCCGCTTTCCATCGATGCCTGCGTAGAACCGCTTGAGGCTTTACGCTCGATACTGCCGTTGGGCTGTGTGCTTTGATGCTCCGGCGCGGCGGTAGTTTCTGGATCCAGATCACCCGTGCCCCAGGCAAGTTTATCAATTACTTCATCATTCCTGGTATCACGAATTTCTATTGTCCCTCCGGAATCAGGCATTCCCGCACCAAAAAAAGTCCAGTTAGTGAGAATG
>VMTH01000041.1 GCA_013791745.1 Candidatus Omnitrophota bacterium | reverse complement strand
GAAGGACATAATCATTGAAGAGGGAAAAGACAGCATCAACATAAAATGCGGCAATTTCAAAGCTGATGTGGCTAAAGGCAACCTGCAGGATTATCCCCAGATTCCAGAGGCGCCCGCGTCTTCGGAAAAAGCCGTCACGATTTCCGCATTCCATCTGTCGGAAATGCTGGCCAAGACGATGTTCTCGGCCTCTCGCGACGAGGTGCGATATGTGCTGTGCTCGGTTTATTTTGAAATAGCCAAAGGCGCGTTCACGGTTGTGGCCACCGACGGCAAGCGCCTTGCCACGACATGGAAAAAAGCGGAAATGTCAAAAGACATGAAAGTCTCGGCCATCGTCCCGGTGAAAACGGTGAACATACTTCAGAAGGTGCTCTCAAACTGCAGTGAGAAAGAAGAGGTGAAGATAATCGTGGATGACAGCGGGATCTTTTTTATCACGGAGAACATAACGATGAGTTCACGGCTGATAGACGGCACCTATCCGGATTATAAAAATGTTATCCCCAAAAATGTCAAGATAAAAGCGGAAGCCGACAAGGAAGAGATATTGAACGCCACGGTGCGCGCGGCCAGTATTTATCATTCCGGCATCTCATCGCAGAATTCCTCCGTCAAGTACCAGGTGTCCAAAAACAAGCTGAACATATCGGCGGCTTCCCAGGGCTTCGGCGAGAGCGAAGAGGATATAGATGTGGATTCCACCGGCGGTTCTATCAACATAGCCTTCAACCCGGGTTTTATAATAGACATCTTCAAGCATCTTAGCGATAAGAAAGTGGTGATGGAATTCTCGGATTCGCTCAACGCTGTCGTCGTGAAATCGAAGGAAGACCCGAATTATGTGGCCCTTGTGATGCCGATGAGGTCATGATAGCTCTGGAAAAACTGCTGACGGATCTGCAAAAAAAATTGAAAGACATCCGCTCGGTTTCATCCGTATGGAACGAATGTTCGTTCGCGGAAAAATATGAGATAGACGAGTTCGCGGTGAATAAAAAAAAGCTTATTGTCTATGTGTCCTCGGGCATAATAAAAAAAGACATTGAGATGAATTCGGAGACGATGCTCAGGGAGCTCAACGGGAAACTCTCTTCCCGGAAAGCGGTCCTGACAATTGAAGTGAAAGTGAGGAGAAGATGAAAGAAAACAGCCAGGAAGAACAGGCAAACGGTTATACGGCAAAAGACATAAAGGTTCTCGGCGGCCTTGAAGGGGTGCGGAAGCGCCCCGCCATGTACATAGGTTCAACGGACAAAGGCGGTATGCACCATCTTGTTTACGAGGTGGTGGACAACGGCATAGACGAGGTGCTGGCCGGGTACTGCAAAAATATAGAAGTGATACTGCACGAGGATGATTCCGTAAGCGTCATTGATGACGGGCGGGGCATTCCGGTTGACGAGCATCCGACAGAAAAGAAGAGCGCCGTGGAAGTCATAATGACGACCCTTCACGCCGGAGGCAAATTTGACGCCAACTCGTATAAGATCTCGGGCGGGCTTCACGGCGTCGGGGTGTCGGTCGTCAACGCTCTATCCGAAGATCTGGCGGTGGAAGTGTACAGAGACGGGAAAATATACAGGCAGACGTACAAAAAAGGCATTGCCGTTTCCCCTCTTAAGACCGCCGGCAGCACAAAACTGCACGGCACGAAGGTGACATTTATTCCGGACAGGAGTATTTTTACGCAGAGTTCAAAATTTGATTTCGACTTTCTTTCCAAAAGGCTGCGGGAGCTGGCTTTTCTCAATCCCAGCGCCACGATCAGCATAATAGACGAAGCTGATGACAAAAAACACATTTTTCACTACGACGGGGGCGTGACCTCTTTTGTGAAATTTCTCAATGACGGTAAAAATGTCCTTCATGACGAACCTATTTATATGAAAAAGGAAAAAGACGGCGTGATCGTCGAGGTTGCCATTCAGTACAATGACAAGTATGCCGAGTTTGTGCTTTCTTTTGTCAACAACATCAACACCATCGAGGGCGGGTCGCATCTGGCGGGTTTCAAGGCGGCTCTCACAAGGGTGCTGAACGATTATAAAACAAAAAACGCGCCGGAAAAATTCAAAAAAATCATTTTATCCGGAGAGGACGCCAGGGAAGGGATGACGGCGGTGATAAGTCTGAAGGTGCCGGAGCCCCAATTTGAGGGACAGACAAAGACAAAACTCGGCAATTCTGAGGTGAAGGGAATCGTTGAGAGTGTCGCTTCCGAGGGCCTGCAGACCTTTCTGGAGGAAAATCCCAGAGTGGCCGGCGTGGTCTTACAGAAGATCATACAGGCATCCCATGCCCGCGAAGCCGCGAGAAAAGCAAGGGAACTGACGAGAAGAAAATCCTCGCTTGAAATAAGCTCTCTTCCCGGGAAACTTTCCGACTGCAGTCTGCGGGATCCCAAGCATTGCGAGATCTTCCTGGTTGAGGGAGATTCGGCCGGCGGCAGCGCCAAAGGCGGCCGTGACCGGCGTTTTCAGGCCATACTGCCGCTCAAGGGAAAAATAATAAACGTTGAAAAAGCGCGTCTGGCAAAAGTGCTTTCCAACGACGAGATCAGGGCCACCATAACGGCACTCGGCACAGGCATAGGAGAGGATTTCAACCTGGATAAACTGCGTTACGACAGAATCATCATAATGACGGACGCCGATGTTGACGGCGCGCATATCAGAACGCTCATACTGACGCTGTTTTACAGGCATTTCAAAGAGCTGGTGGAGAAGGACAAGGTTTTTATCGCTCAGCCGCCTCTTTTTCTCGTCAGGAAAGGCAATTTTAAGAAATATCTTATCTCGGAAGAGGAGCTCCAGAATTTTATGATAGATTCCAGCGCCGCCGATGTGAGCATAAGATGCGGCGGACAGAAGGGTGTTGAGCTGAAAAAAGAGCACAATAAAAAATTTCTGGAAGCTGTTATCTACACGAACAAATACCTGAAAAAATTGCGGCTGAAAGACCTGACAAACGCCCAGATCTTAAAATACATGGCAATGGAAAAACTGCCGGTGGCCAGATTTGAGGACAAGCTTTTTTACAGCGACGAAGAGGTGCTGTCGTTTAAAAGGGAATACAGGGAGACGCTCAATGCCGAGCAGGAATCCGGCGAAGACGAAAGGATCAAGGTCGTTAACTTCCCTGAAATAGCGCGGCTCGTTAAAAATCTTAAACAGCTCAATCATTACGGCGCGGAAATGGATGCAGATCCGGCGACCTTCAAAAAACCGGTTGTGGTAAGAGGCAAAACAGGTGAAAGCATATGTGATACGCTGACGGCCGTTATGCAGGCTTTTGAAGAGGCCGGACGCACGGGGCTGGTGATACAGCGTTATAAAGGTCTGGGAGAAATGAACCCGGATCAGTTGTGGGAGACGACGATGGATCCGCTGACCCGGCATCTGGTTTCCGTAAAACTTGAGGATTCGGTGGAGGCGGAGAGGATATTCACGACTCTGATGGGAGATGTTGTGGAATCAAGAAGGCAGTTCATACAGGATAATGCGCTCAGAGTGCAGAATCTTGATATTTAGAAGAAGGGGCGGATATGGCAAAAAATACTAAACCAGGCGTGGAAGAAGAAAAAGTCGGCACTCAGACACAGGACATTTCAAAAGTGCTGGTGAGAAATGTGGAAACCGAGATGATCACTTCCTACATCAATTACTCTATGAGTGTCATAGTGGGAAGGGCTCTTCCGGATGTGCGGGACGGACTCAAACCCGTGCACAGGAGAATCCTTTATTCTATGAAGGAACTCGGCCTCTCTTACAACAAAACTTTCAAAAAAGCGGCCAGAATAGTCGGTGAATGTCTGGGTAAATATCATCCACACGGCGATCTTTCTGTTTATGACGCGCTCATAAGAATGGCGCAGCACTTCTCACTGCGCTATCCGCTTGTCAGGGGACAGGGCAATGTGGGTTCCATAGACGGAGACCCGCCCGCGGCCATGAGATATGTGGAAGCCAAGCTTGAGAGGATAGCGGATGAGATGCTCAAGGATCTGGACAAAGGCACGGTTGATTTTAGGGACAATTTTGACGCCACACTCCAGGAGCCGACGGTTATGCCCTCGAATTTCCCGAATCTTCTTGTGAACGGCTCGGAAGGAATCGCCGTGGGTATGGCCACAAAAATCCCCCCGCACAATCTGAGCGAAGTGGTGGACGCGACTATCGCTTTGATAGATAATCCCGAGCTTGACGACGCTACACTCTTCAAACTCATTCCGGCTCCCGATTTTCCGACGGCGGCTATAATCACAAACCGCAGCGGGATCCAGCAGGCTTATAAAACCGGAAGGGGCTCTTTTAAAATAAAGGCCCGCGCGGAAATAGAACAGGTCAAAGGCGGCAGGGAGGTAATAGTGGTAACCGAGCTGCCCTATCAGGTGAACAAGGCCAGGCTGATAGAAAATATAGCCATTCTTGTCAGGGAAAAGAAAATAACAGGCATCATGAACCTCAGGGACGAATCCGATAAGGACGGGGTACGCGTGGTTGTGGATGTTTCCAGAGACGCCGTAGGTGGAGTTGTGCTGAATCAGCTTTTCAAGCACACGCAGCTGTCGGTCAGCTTCGGCATAATACTCCTGTCGCTGGTCAACAATGTGCCGAAGGTGCTGAGCCTCCGGCAGATGCTCGGCTATTACATAGACCACAGAATTGATGTTATCACAAGGCGCACCAAATTCGATCTTGCCAAGGCCGAAGCGCGCGCGCACATTCTTGAGGGACTGAGGATAGCCCTTGAAAACCTGGACAAGATCATAAAGACGATAAAGGAGTCCGAAAACCCCGCTGCCGCCAAAGATGCTCTCGTCAAAAATTTCAAAATGAGCGAGCTGCAGGCGTCTGCCATTCTTGAGATGAGACTGCATCAGCTCACCGGCCTTGAAAGGATCAAGGTGGAGGAAGAGTATATAGAAAAGATCAAGCTCATAGAGAAGCTGAAAAAGATCCTTGCCGACACCGGAGAAATCCTCGCCATAATCAAGGAGGATCTTGAAGAGGTGAGAAAAAAATACGGCGATAAGCGTTTAACGGAAATATCCGACGAAGACACGGATATAGAAGACGAGGATCTCATAAGCGACACAGAGGTGGCGCTGACGATAACCCATCAGGGTTATATCAAGAGAGTGCCGCTCTCCACCTGGCGCGTTCAGGGCCGCGGCGGCAAGGGCGTGAATTCGATGAAGACAAAAGATGAGGATTATCTGGAACATCTTTTTGTCACCTCAAATCTCGCTACCTTTCTGGTGTTTACAAATCTGGGCAAGCTCTACTGGCTGAAGGTGTGGAAAATACCCGAGGCGACCAGGACATCCCAGGGTAAGGCCCTCGTTAATTTCCTGGCATTCAAGACAGCGAGCGAAAAGTTCAATTCGTTCTGCCAGATAAGAAATCTTGCTGATGCCTGTGGAACACTTCTGATGGTGTCCGAAAAAGGCCTTATCAAAAAAACACCGGTTGCCGCATACAGCCACCCGCGCTCTTCGGGCATCATAGCCATCAATCTGAAAGAGGGGGATAAGCTTGTCAAAGTTCAGCCCTCCGATGAAAAATCGGATGTTGTGATAGCCACGAAGCTGGGCAAAGCCATAAGATTTTCCGAAACAACCGTCAGGTCGGTTGGCCGCAGCGCCTCCGGCGTGCGGGGAATAAGGCTCGGTGCGGGAGACAGCGTTGTCGGGATGGTCGTCCAGAAACCCTCTTCCAAAGAAGCCGTTCTTGTCATATCTGAAAAAGGATACGGTAAAAGAACGGATATCCTGGCTTACAGAAAACAGAGCCGCGGCGGGAAGGGCGTGATCAACATGAAAATAAATGACAAGACGGGCCCGGTTGTCGCTATATTCTCATGCGGCATTGATGATGAGATCATGATAATAACGACAGGCGGCATCACCATAAGGCAGAAAGCGAAAAACATCAGAATGATAGGCCGGGCGACATCGGGCGTGAGGCTCATCAAACTGGGCGAGGGAGACAGGGTAGCCTCGGCCGGCAAGATAATTTCTGACGAAGAAATCGCCGTATGATAAATATTCAGCTGTTGAGGGAGGATCTGGAGCTTTTTAAAAAGCGTCTGGGTGTACGCTGCAAGGCAGAATTGCTCGAGAAGATCCTTCTGGTTGACGGGCAAAGGCGCGAAATCCTCAAGGAAGTAGAGGGGCTCAGGGCCAAACAGAAAAAAGTCACTTCTCCGGATGAGGGCCGGCAGGTCAAGGCCGCGAGAAAAGAACAGGAGGATGTTCTCAAAAAACTCGATGCTGAGTTTCAGGCACTGATCGATACGGTGCCGAATCTTCCGGATGAGGATGTGCCGGGCGGATACGCGGAAAATAACAGGGTGACAAAAAACATAGGAGAGCCGGCGAAAAAAGACGGCCCGCCGCACTGGGAAATAGTCAAGCTCCTTGATATAGTTGATTTTGAAACAGCCTCGGAAATCACCGCTTCCTTCTGGCCCCTGCTTAAAGGCGACGGCGTAAGGCTGGAAATGGCGCTCATCAACTTTTTTCTGGACGAGAACGACAAAGCCGGCTTTACTCCGGTCATGGTGCCGGCCCTGGTTTCGGCCCGCAGCGCTTACGGAACGGGACAGCTCCCCAAGTTTGAAGACGATCTTTATAAAGTCGCTGAAGACAATCTCTATCTCATCCCTACCGGAGAGGTGCCGGCGGGAAATCTTTTCAGGAACAAGATCATGGATAGCGCCAAACTCCCTCTCAAGATCCAGATTCCCAGCGCGTGTTTCAGGCGCGAGGCCGGTTCATGGGGCAAGCTGGGGAAGGGGCTCATAAGGAATCATCAGTTCAACAAGGTGGAGATCTTTGAGTTTGTAAAACCCGAAACCTCCGAAAAAACCCTTGACGAAATGGTGGAAAGGGTTTCTTCGCTTTTGCGGAAACTGGGCCTGGTCCACAGGATCGTTCTTCTTGCCGCAGGGGACATGGGTTTTTCGGCGGCCAAAACATACGATATAGAAGTGTGGATGAAGGGCATGGGGGACTGGCTCGAGGTTTCGTCCTGTTCCAACTGCCGTGATTTTCAGTCCCGCCGGACGGGGACAAGATTCAAAAATGATTCAGGAAAAACAGAGTTTGTCCACACCCTCAACGGCTCGGCTCTGGCGGTGGGCAGGATCTTCGCGGCCGTATGCGAAAATTTCTGGGATGGGCAAGCCGTCATCCTTCCCGATTGCCTGAAACAATACATAGGCAAAAACAGTATAGGATAGTTGCCGTAAAAGCGCAAAATATGGTAAAATCCTAGCATGGGCGCAAAAGGCTGGGAGATCAATAACAAAGTCAAAGGGACATTGACAAGGAACTGGGTCGATGTCCCTAACCTCTCTATCGGCACCGTAAGGGATGTTGTCGTTATAAAAGGCGACCTTAAATTCAAAGGCGGCAAGGTGTCCGCCGACAGCGAAACCGCTGTTATTGACGTTCTCAAAAAAATAGAAAGAGAGCTGCGCCAGGGCGCGGATATAAAAATGATCAAATGGGAACTGACCCAGTGGGAGAAGCGCGGCGGCAAATGGTATAAGAAAAAACTCAAGCATGAAAGCGGCGCTTAGGCCGTAAATTCTCTCCTGCGGGGCGGCGCTATTATCAAAAACCGGAATTGCCTTGCGGAAATACTTGACACATCACAGGAAGTTTTTATAGCATTAGTCCTTTTATGGTATGAGCAACGTTATAAAATTTTTCAAAAGCGTGTATGCGGAACTGGACCGTATATCGTGGGCGTCGAAAAGAGATGTGGCGGGTTTTACTGTTGTCGTGCTGGTTTTGGTGGTTGCGGTGTCGTTTTTTATTATGGCGGTTGATTTGATAATTTCGAAAATAGTGGGGATATTTATCTGATGGGCGAATATAAATTCTATGTTGTTCAGGCCCTTGTGGGTTCGGAAAAGAGGGTCTACGAGGCCCTCCAGGCCAAAATAGCCTCTTATGCCGAAGAGGGCGCTGAACCCAAGATAAGACAGGTGATAATGCCTGAAGAGAAAGTGGTGGACATCAGAAAAAAGAAGAATGTCGTCCGCCCCAGAAAGATACTTCCCGGATATATCATAATAGAGATGGTGCTTGACGAGGAAACCTTCTGGTTCATCAACGGTATCCGCGGCGTGAGCGGTTTTCTCGGGGGCAAGACCCCTTTTACCGTAAAGCCGCAGGAAGTGGAATACCTCAAAGAAATGGTGACGGAATCCGAAAAGGAAAAACCGCGGCCGTCGGTGCAATTCGCCAAAAACGACAACGTGCGGATCATTGACGGGCCTTTCGCCAATTTTGCGGGGGAGATAGATCATGTGGACGAGGCCAAGGGCAAGCTGAGGGTACTGGTGTCCATATTCGGCCGCTCGACGCCGGTGGAGCTTAAATTTTACCAAGTGGAGAAAACATAATGGCAAAGAAAAAAAAGATAAAGGCTCAGATAAAACTTCAGATTCCCGCCGCCGCCGCTAACCCGGCGCCCCCGGTAGGCCCCGCGCTCGGCCAGCACGGCGTCAATATCATGGAATTCTGTAAGCAGTTCAACGAAGCGACAAAGGGGGAAGAGACAGGAATGCTCATCCCCGTGGTCATATCCGTTTACGAAGACAGGAGTTTTGCTTTCATAACAAGAGTGCCTCCGATATCCTCTCTTATCAAAAAAGCTGTCGGTATAGCGAAAGCCTCCGGCGTGCCCAATAAGGAAAAGAAGGGAAAGCTCAGTATGGCGCAGGTCAGGGAAATAGCCGCGAAAAAACTGCCCGATCTTAATACGGAGAACATGGATTCCGCCTGCCGGATGGTGGAAGGCACGGCCCGCAGCATGGGTATTGAAGTGGGGGACTGATTTTCTTATGAAAAACAAAAGATATTCGGAATCGCTTAAAGCTGTTGAGGAAGGCAGAGTATATACGCTTGAAGAGGGCCTGAAAGTACTTAAAAGCTTCAAAAAAGCGAAGTTTGACGAAAGCGTTGAGATGCACATAAGTCTCAACACGGGCATGAAAAAAATACCGCAGAGCATCACCGGTTCCGTGTCTCTGCCGGCCGGCACGGGAAAAACCGTGCGCGTGGCGGTGATAACTAAAGGCGTGAAGGCGGAGGAAGCTCTTGCCGCGGGCGCGGATAAAGTCGGCGGAGAAGATATCATAAGCGAGATACAGGCCGGTAAGATAGATTTTGACGTACTCCTCACCACCCCGGACTGCATGAAGGATGTCGCGAAGGTGGCCAGGATCATAGGCCCCCGCGGTCTGATGCCCACGCCCAAAGCCGGCACGGTGACTATGGATATCGCCGCCGCGGTGAAAAATTACAAGGCGGGGTTGCTCAGATGGAAAGTTGATTCTTCCGGCAACATTCACGCCGCCTGCGGAAAGGTATCGTTCGCGGATGATAAGCTCGCGGAAAACATAAAAGCGTTTTTGGAATCTGTCAGATCGGCGAAAATGCCATTACCCGCGGGTAATGTGATTAAACACGTTTCTATAGCGACGACGATGTCGCCGGGTGTGCGCATCAGCGCGTAATTGAGGGAAAAAAATGAAACTCAGAGCTGAAAAAGAAAAGTGGTTGGAGAATAGGGATAAATTTGTAAAAGAGAACAGGGCTTTTATTTTCGCCGAATTTCAGAAAATGACCGTTAAGGATATGACGGAACTGCGTATGCGCCTCGGCCGGGCGCAGGCCGTCACGGAAGTCGTGAAGAACAGGCTTTTCAAAAAACTGATGCAGGACGACTGGGAGCAGATAGCGTCTTTCGTCCACGGACCCACGGCGGTTGTTTTTACCGATGACTCGCTCATCAGCGAGGTCTGCAAGGCTCTTGGGGATTTCTCAAAAGAAAATGAGCATTTTAAGGTGCGCGGAGGTTTTTTAAGACCCAGACGGGTGCTGAGCGCCGGTGATATTTCAGGCATCGCGTCCATGCCTGACAGGGATACACTCATAGCGATGGTGGCGCGCGCGGCGCAGGGCCCGCTTTACGCTTTTCACAATGTGTGCAAAATGCTGTTGTCAGGCGTTGTCTTCGCCTTGAGCGATTACGCGCGTAAGAAAGAGCAGCAAAACTAAGAGTTTCGAAATCGATGATATGGTAGAAGGGAGGAGATAATGGCTATAAGCAAAGATGAGATTATTGAAGGTATTTCAAAGATGACTGTCATGGAGCTCAGCGAGCTCGTCAAGGCGATTGAAGAAAAATTCGGAGTCAGCGCGCAGATGGCGGCTCCGCAGGTTGTTGCCGCAGCAGGTGCGGGAGCTGCCGAAGCCGAGGAAAAAACAGAATTTGACGTGATCCTTAAAGTCGTGGGTGACAAAAAAATTCAGGTCATCAAAGTTGTCAGAGAGCTCATGTCTCTGGGCCTTAAGGAAGCGAAAGACGTAGTGGACGGCGCGCCCAAAAAAGTGGGAGAGGCGCTACCGAAAGAAAAGGCGGAAGAAATAAAGGCGAAACTCGAAGAAGTCGGTGCTACTTGTGAAATAGCATGAAGGAAATAAGATTAGAGCGGGTCAAGGGTAAGGATTTTTCCTCGACCACGCTCTTTCTGGATATACAGACAAAATCCTATCAGGATTTTTTGCAGGCGGATGTTCCCCAGCCCGAAAGAAAACCCATCGGTCTTGAGGGAGCGTTCCAGGATATTTTTCCCATTGTCTCAACGAATGGACGGATGGAACTGGAGTATGCCGGTTATTCGATAGGCAAGCCTGCCCTGACGGAGATTGAAGCCAGGAAAAAAGAGCTGACTTATTCCATCCCGGTTAGAATCAAACTGCGTCTCAAAAAATACAGAGAGCAGGGCGCCGTTCCGCACATTTTTGAGAAGGAAATCAATTTCTGTAATGTTCCTTATATGACCAAAAGCGGAAATTTCATCATCAACGGCAACGACAGGGTGATAGTGAATCAGCTCCACCGTTCGCCGGGAGTGATTTTCGAGGAAGCCTCGGCTCACGAGGTGACGCAGCTGGGCCGTCAGAAATTCACAGCCGGCATCATCCCCTACCGCGGCGCATGGGTGGAATTTGAGTTTGATTACGACAATGCCCTGATCGTCGTCATAGACAGGAGGAAAAAATTCCCCGCTACGGTGATACTCCGCGCCCTCGGCCTTGAGACAAATGACCAGATCGTGGAAAGGTTTTATCAAACGGAAGAAGTGCCTGCCGGCTCAATAGATCTGGAGTCCCCTGAAAGAACCTATCTCGGAAAAACCCTTCCCCCTGCCGCGGACGGGAAAGTGCCGTACTACGCAGGATGTGGAATAGATTCCAACCTTATACAATTCGCCATCGCCGCAGGCATGAAAAAGATCACGATTATAACAAAATCCTCCGCTGCGGACAATGTGGCCATACTGGAGACCCTGAAGAAGGACAACGTGCGCTCACAGAAACAGGCGATAGTGGAATTTTTCAAAAAACTGAGGATACAGGAATTCACGAGCGAAGCGACGGCGAAGGAGTTTTTTTCGACGCTGCTTTTCAAGAGCACGAAAAGATATGACCTGTCCTTTGTGGGCAGGTACAAACTTAATCTCAGGCTGGCGAAGACCTACGAAAAACTCGGCTTGAAGGTGCCATCGCTTTCCAGAAGAACGCTCTGCTACGAGGACATTCTGGCCGTAATATACAATGTCATAGCGCTCAACCAGAAACTTGAGAGCAAGGTGGACGACATAGATCACCTCGGCAACAGAAGGATCAGGTCGGTGGGAGAGCTGTTGCAGAATCAGATTAAAATAGGCCTGACAAATCTCGCCAGGGTTTCGCGCGACAGGATGAATATGAAGCAGGATGTGAAAAATCCGCAGGAGCTTGTCAACACGACTTCCATCATAACCACGATCAACAAATTCTTCGCCACCTCCCAGCTTTCACAGTTTTTGGATCAGACCTCACCTGTGTCGGAGTTGACTCACAAGAGAAGGCTTTCGGCCATAGGGCCGGGCGGTCTCAACCGCAAACGCGCCGGTTTTGAGGTGCGGGACGTGCACAATTCTCATTACGGAAAAATATGCCCTATTGAAACCCCTGAAGGCCAGAATATAGGCCTCATTGTTTCACCGTCGGTGTATGCCCGCGTGAATCAGTACGGCCTTTTAGAAACACCCTATAAAAAAGTTGAGAATGGCGTTGTTACCGGCAAAGTGGAATATATGACGGCAGATGAGGAAGAGCGCTGTACGATAGGCCCGGCCACAATGAAGGTTGATGATAACGGCCGCATAATCGACAATTCCATAATGGCCCGGCGCGGCGGCGAGTTTCTGTTCGCCGCTTCTAAGGAAATACAGTATTCGGATGTCGCTTCCAACCAGATATTGAGTCCCTCGGCGGGGCTGATACCTTTTATTGAACATGACGATGCCAACAGAGCTCTTATGGGAGCGAACATGCAGAGGCAGGCGGTGCCGCTGCTTTCCACCGAGGCACCTCTTGTGGCCACGGGCATGGAAAAGAGCATAGCCGTGGACAGCTTGGCTGTTGTTTGCGCCGACAACCCCGGAACGATTGTGAGCGTGCAGTCGGATAGGATAATGATAGAGAGAGAAGACGGCCAATATGATGTTTATGAGCTGTTGAAATTCCTCAGGACCAACCAGAACACCTGTATAAATTACTCGCCGATGGTCACGGTGGGCCAGAAAGTGAAAAAAGGCGCTATCCTCACAAGGGGTTGTGCCACGGATGACGGCCTTCTCGCCCTGGGCAAAAATGTCCTTGTGGCCTATCTTTCCTGGGAAGGCTATAATTATGAGGACGCCATAATAGTCAGCGAAAGGCTGGTGAAGGATGACGTCTTTACCTCAATCCACATCACGCGTCACGAGTCCGAAGTGCACACCGGAGTCGGCGGGGCTGACGACAGATCGGAAGAAATAACGCGGGATATCCCGGGCGTTTCTCCCGCTCAGATAGCCAGACTTGATTCAAACGGCATCGTTGTCGAGGGCACCTATGTGGAGCCGGGCGATATCCTGGTGGGAAAAGTGATTCCTGAAGAAGAAACCTATGTGCCTCACGAGGTGCTGTTGCGCAGTATTTTCGGAGATAAGGGCCGCCGCTTCAAAGATGTGTCTCTCACCGTTCCTCCGGGGACAAGAGGGACTGTCATAGGCGTGGAGCTTTTTGAAAGAAAATCCAAGCTCACAAAATTTCAGAGGGAGAAAAAGGTCAAGGCCGTCATGGAAAAATTCAAAGATCTCGGTGCGGAACTCCGCTCCATGAGGAACGGCGAGATAAAAGACGCGGACCGCGATTTTGAGAAAAAGAATATTGCATCAGCCCAGCACAAAAAACTGGTGGAAAAGATCCAGAAATTCTATGAATTTGAACTGGACATGATGAAAAAGCAGAGAGATACGGCCGTTAAAGACGCCAAGGGCGCCACGGATCTGCCGCCGGGGGTGAGCAAGAAAGTCAAGGTATACATCGCCACCCGCAGAAAAATATCCATAGGCGATAAAATGGCCGGACGTCACGGCAACAAGGGCGTTGTATCAATAGTGCTGCCGGTTGAGGATATGCCTTTTCTTCCGGACGGAACGCCGGTTGACATGATGATCAGCCCGCTGAGCGTGCCGTCCAGAATGAACATCGGCCAGATATTTGAAACGCTCCTGGGTTTCTCCGCCAAAAAACAGAATGTGAGGTTTATATGCCCGTCTTTTAACAGCCCTGTTTTTGAAACCGATGTGGCCGGAAACCTGAAAAAGGCCGGACTCCCGCCCAACGGCGCTTTTACCCTTTTTGACGGCCGAACGGGCCGTCCGCTTATGGAAAAGGTCAGTGTGGGTTACCCCTATATGCTCAAACTTGTGCATATGTCCGAGGATAAGATCCATGCCCGTTCCACCGGCCATTACTCAATGGTCACCAGGCAGCCGGTGGGAGGCAAATCCCTTATGGGCGGCCAGCGTTTCGGGGAGATGGAGGTGTGGGCCATCGAGGCCTACGGCGCCGCTAATCTACTCAGGGAGTTTTTGACCGTAAAGAGCGATGATGTGAAAAGCCGCCAGAAACTGCTGGAGACAATAATAGGTGATGAGCCCGGTAAAGACGAGAAGCCGAAAGACAGATTTATGCCAGCCCCGTCGACGCCTGAAGCTTTCCAGGTGCTCGTGAGGGAACTGCAGTCAATGGGTTTCAAGATTGAGCTTTCGAAAAATAAAGGTGCCGCGAAAAATGAAAAATAAATCAAAAGATAATCTGGATTTTACGAATTTTGACAGTCTGAGAATTTCTCTGGCCTCGCCTCAGATGATCAAGAAATGGTCTTACGGTGAAGTGAAAAAGGGCGACACGATAAATTACAGGACTTTCAAGCCTGAGAGAGACGGGCTTTTCTGCGAGGCGATATTCGGGCCCACAAAAGATCACGAATGCCAGTGCGGCAAATACAAATTCCGCAAGTATGAGGGAATCGTCTGCGAGCGCTGCGGCGTGGAAGTCACCGAATCCGAAGTGCGCCGCCACAGGCTCGGTCACATAGATCTGGCGGTGCCGGTTTCTCATGTCTGGTTTCTGAGAAAGACCCCTTCCCGCGTGGGCGTGCTCCTTGGTATGAAGATCACGGATCTTGAAAAGGTCATTTACTACGCCAATTACATCGTGACGGATCCCGGAGCGACGCCGCTGAAGCTGAAGCAGCTGCTCTCAATAGACGATCACGCGCGCTTGAGGAAACTCTACGGCCTCAGGTTCAAAGCGGGCATCGGAGCTTCCGCCATCCGGAAACTCCTTAAAGAAATGAATGTGGAAAAGCGGATGGAAGAACTCAGGGCTAAACTCAAAACCGAGAAATCAGCCGTGGGCATCTCGCGAATGGACAAACATCTTAAAATAGTGGAAAGTTTTTTTTACTCCGGCAACAAGCCCGACTCCATGATATTGACGGCACTGCCGGTGATGCCTCCCGGTCTGAGGCCGCTGGTGGCGCTTGAGAGCGGCCGCTTCGCCTCATCGGATCTTAACGATCTGTACCGCAGGATCATCAACAGGAACAACAGGCTCAAACACATAAAAGAGCTCAGGGCTCCCGAGGTTGTCGTCAACAATGAAAAACGCCTTCTTCAGGAAGCGGTTGACGCCCTTATAGAAAATGGCATCCGCGGCAAAACCGTGGTGTCGGCATCCGGACGCGCGCTCAAATCCCTCGCGGATATAACAAAAGGGAAAAGAGGCCGCTTCAGGCAGAACCTCCTCGGCAAAAGAGTGGATTTTTCCGGACGCGCCGTTATTGTCGTCGGGCCGCAGCTCCACATTGACCAGGTGGGTGTACCCAAATATATGGCCGTGGAACTCTTCAAGCCTTTTATCATAAGAGAGCTGCGAAAGCAGGGCCTGGCCTCGCACATAAAAGACGCCAACAGGGTGATACGCGAACAGCCCGGTCTTGTTTTCGATCTTCTGGAAAAGATAATGAAGATGTATCCGATCATGATAAACCGCGCTCCGACACTCCACAGACTCAGCATACAGGCCTTTTATCCGGTTCTTGTGGAAGGAAACGCCGTGCAGCTCCATCCTCTCGTGTGTTCGCCGTTTAACGCGGACTTTGACGGTGACCAGATGGCGCTCCATCTGCCTCTGACGCCCGAGGCGAGAATGGAGGTTATGACCCTCCTTATGTCAACGAAAAACTTTTTTTCTCCGGCCAACGGCAATATGCTCGACACCCCGTCCCAGGACATGGTGCTCGGTATCGCGTATCTGACGAAGATGAAACCGGGGGAAGTCGGCGAGGGTAAAATATTCAAGGACGCGGATGAGGCCATAAGGGCTTTCCGCTTTAGTGTTGTCGGGCTCCACGCCAAAATAAAAGTGGCGGGCCTGAATGAAATATCGGAAAAAGACAAAGACGGCAAAATTCTAAAGCCTTCGGAGTGGAAAGACTACACCACGCCCGGGCGCATCATCTTCAATGACATCATTCCCGCGGGCATTGACAAGATCAACATGGAGATGACGAAAAGCAAGATCCATGAATTGATCATGAACATACACATCAAGGCGAATAACTATGTTCTGGCGCAATTCCTGGACAGGATAAAAAGGCTGGGTTTTCATTACGCGACGGTGTCGGGCAGTTCCATTCTGGTGGAGTCCCTTATCCAGTGCGGAGCCAAAGACAAGATAATCAACGAATCAAAAGAAAAAGTTTTGAGGTTTGATAAGAGTTATCAGGCCGGCATAATGAGTAAACAGGAAAGGTACAACAGGATAATATCCCTCTGGCAGGACACCAGTGACACGCTGGCGGATATGGTTTTTGAGGATATGGCCAAGCAGGAGCTCAAACCGTATAAGGTCGGTGAGCCGAGGTTCAACTCACTGTACATAATGGCCTCTTCCGGCGCGAGAGGTTCGCGCACGCAGGTGCGTCAGCTTGTGGCGATGAGAGGCCTGATGGCCAAGCCGCAGAAAAGAGTGACCGGCGAGATCGGTGAGGTCGTTGAGACGCCAATTGTTTCCAATTTCAGGGAAGGCATGACGGTGCCTGAATATTTTATTTCGACTCACGGCGGCAGAAAAGGCCTTTCGGACACGGCCCTCAAAACCGCCGAGGCGGGCTATCTTTCAAGAAAACTTGTGGATGTCGGCCAGGATGTCGTCGTCTGCATGGATGACTGTCAGTCCGTAAACGGCATCACGGTTTCCGCTCTCATGGAGGGCCAGAATGTCGTTGAGTCGCTGTCCGAAAGAATAGTGGGACGCGTTGTCATTGATAACATCGTCAACCCCATCACCGACGAGGTGCTCATAAAAGAAGGTGAACTTGTCAGCGAAGCTGACGCGAAGAAAATAGAGGATGCGGGTTTTGTATCGGTCAAAATAAGATCTGTACTCACATGCCAGGCACCCCGCGGCTGCTGCGCCAAGTGCTACGGACGAGATCTTTCAACAGGCCGGATGGTCAGGTTGGGCGGTACGGTCGGCGTCATCGCGGCCCAGAGTGTCGGCGAGCCGGGCACACAGCTGACACTGCGGACTTTCCACATCGGTGGTATAGCCGGAAGGATCATGGACACCTCTGAACTGCGCGCCATGTCAGACGGTAAAGTGGAATTTGAAAATCTTCAGACAATAAAAAACAAAGAGGGCATTCTCGTCGTCATCAGCAAAAACGCGAAAATGATATTCAGGCATCCGAAAAAAGTCATCCCCCAGACTTTCAGCCTCCCCTACGGCGCTGAAATTAAATTTAACGACAGCAGAAAAGTGCGAAAGGGCGAGCTGATAGGCCAGTGGAACCCCAGGGAAATGCCTCTTATCGCAGTGCACTCTGGAACCATCCGCTGGAGAGACATAATTTCGGGCATCACTATCAGGGAAGACAGGTCCAAAGAAACCGGCCTTCTTGAGCGCATAGTCATACCTTATCAGAGGAGTAAATACAGGCCGCAGCTGGAAGTTGTGGGAGATACCGGCAAAAAAGACGTTTTTCCCCTTCCTCCCGATACGCACATCAGCGTCTCAAACAAAGACAAAGTTGTGGCGGGCGATATTGTGGCCAAGATCCCTCAGGAGATAACAAAGATCAAGGACATTACCGGCGGACTGCCGCGCGTGACCGAGCTTTTTGAAGCCCGCAGGCCGAAAAAGGCCGCTGTTATCACCGAGATCTCCGGGATTGTTGAGATCATGCAGTCGGAAAAAGGCGAGATGATGGTGAAGATCACTCCGTCCCGAGGAGGAGAAGCGAGGGAATATCTGATTCCGCACGGCAAACATCTTATTGTTTATAACGGCGATGAAGTGTCGGCGGGAGACCAGCTTACCGACGGCGCCATGGATCCCCATGACATCCTCAAGGTGCAGGGTGAGAAAGGCGTGCAGACCCATCTTCTTGACGAGGTGCAGGGCGTTTACCGCCTGCAGGGTGTCAAGGTGAACGACAAGCACATAGAGATCATCATCAAACAGATGCTTTCCATGGTGCGCATTGTGGATCCCGGCGATACATCTTTTGTTCCGGGCGAGCAGGTCGGAAAATGGGAAGTGCGCGAGTCGAACGAAAAGCTTTCGGCTTCCAAGAAAAAGGCCTCCTTTGAATCCATTCTACAGGGCATAACGAGAGCCGCTCTGAACAGCAAGTCGTTCATATCCGCGGCGTCGTTCCAGGAGACCACAAGGGTACTCACCGAAGCCGCCATAAGGGGGGCCGAGGATAATTTTGAGGGCCTGAAAGAAAATATTATAGTGGGCAGGAAGATACCCGCCGGCACGGGCCTGGCGGAAACAAAGAGGACCTTACAATGAGCGATATAAAAGATTACGCAGTCATCGACGGCGGAGGCAAACAGTATTTTGTGAGCGTTGGAGACAAGGTCGAGCTCGACAACGAGGGGCTTGAGAGCATAGATAAGGTTCTTCTGATAAAAACAGGGGATAAAGTCCTCATGGGCGAACCCGTGATCTCCGGAGCGACAGTCGGCCTTAAATTCATCGGAGCGCAAAAAGCACCGAAGGTCATTTCGTTCAAGAAAAAGCGCCGCAAAGGCTATCGCCGCAAAATAGGCCACCGCCAGCAGTACTTCGTCTACGAAGTAAAAGATATCAAGACCGCCGCCTGACTCGCCCCGAGCGCGGGACGCTTTTGTTATCAGGATTTCTTTGCTATAATAACCCGAAAATTAAATAAACGGAGGCTATAAAAATGGCACATAAAAAAGGACAGGGCTCATCGTCGAACGGAAGAGACTCGGAAGGCCGCAGGCTCGGTGTTAAGATATCCGGTGGACAGACCGTGAAGGGCGGCGGCATAATACTCCGCCAGCGCGGGACAAAAGTTATTCCGGGCATTAATGCGGGGATAGGGCGGGACGACAGCATTTTCGCGAAAATCGCGGGCACAGTCAAATTCCACAGCAGAGCCGGCAAAAAAATAGTTTCAGTGGAATAACCCAGCCTTTTGAAATCGCATTTCGCCGATAGGGCTAAAATCACGGTTAAAGCCGGCGACGGCGGCAGCGGCTGTGTTTCGTTCAGAAGAGAAAAATTCATACCGAAAGGCGGCCCCGACGGCGGCGACGGCGGCGACGGCGGCAGCGTCATTCTCGAGGCCTCACCTCACCTTGTCACACTTTACGATTTCAAACTTCGTCCCTACTACAAAGCAGAAAACGGCATTGGTGGTGAAGGCAGCAGAAAAATGGGCAAGGACGGGGAAACACTCAGGATAAAAGTACCCTGCGGCACCGAGGTTTACAGAGATGGTAATCTCATAGCCGATCTTGTTTTCGAGGGCGACAGTGTCTCGGCTGCTCGCGGAGGCCATGGCGGCCGCGGGAATGATTTTTTCAAAAGCGCCGTGAACAGAACTCCCCGCCGTTTTGAAAAAGGAACCCCCGGGGAAGGGGGAGAACTGCTCCTCAAACTCAAACTCATAGCGGATGTCGGTCTTGTGGGTTTTCCCAACGCCGGCAAGTCCACTCTTCTGGGGCGTATCTCAAACGCGCATCCGCGCGTGGCAGCGTATCCTTTCACCACGCTCAAACCCAATCTCGGCGTGGTGGAGACCCCGACGGGAAAGATCAGTTTTGCCGATCTGCCGGGAATCGTTGAAGGGGCTCACGCGGGCAAGGGCCTGGGCCTTGAATTCCTCGCTCATCTTGAAAGGGTCAAGATCCTTCTTTTTGTTCTGGATGTGAACGGCTTCAGCTCACAGGGCGATCCGTACGCTGATTTTAAAATCCTGCTGGATGAGATAAAACAGTATAATCCTTTTCTGCTGGAAAAACCTTTTGTGATAGCCGTGAATAAAATAGATACATGCGGTGACGCGCTCGCGTATACTGATTTCAGCGGAAAGCATTTCGGGATCTCCGCGCTCGAAGGAACGGGCGTCAAAGGCCTTATAGAACACATAAGAGAGGTGTTATGAAAAGAGCTGTTGTGAAACTGGGCACGGGTTTGTTGAGCGATAACGGCGGGATCAGCGCCTCTGTCATAAGCGCGGTAAGCGGGGAAATAGAGTTTCTTAAAAAGAAGGGTTTTCAAATCCTTGTTGTTTCCTCCGGCGCCGTCGGATGCGGGATGATAAAGCTCGGCCGGAAGCGGCCGGCGGATATCTCCGGTGCGCAGATGCTGGCTTCCGTCGGACAGCCCCTGCTGATGGATATGTGGATGAAAGCGCTTTCAAAAAAAGGCCTCACCGCCGCTCAGGTTTTATGTTCGGCGGATGATTTCTCCGACAGAAAAAAGTATCTGAATCTCAGAAGGGCGCTTCTGAAAATCCTTGAAGAGGGCATTGTGCCAGTGATAAACGAAAACGATTCGGTAACCGTTGACGAACTTAAATTCGGCGACAACGACAGGCTGTCGGCTCTGGCGGCAAGTCACATAGAGGCGCGCGACCTTGTGATCCTCACAAATGTTGAAGGACTTTATGTTGACGGGAAACTTGTGAGCGAATTAAAAAATATAGATGACGCTGTTTTAAGGAGCGCCGGCGCCGCCTCGGAGTTCGGCACCGGGGGCATGAAGAGCAAGCTCCTTGCCGCAAAGATAACGCGGCTTTCCGGATGCCGTTTGACGATAGCTTCGGGGAAAAAGCGCGGTGTGCTCAGAAAAATCCTCTTTGACGGGGAAAATCCCGGCACGCTTATTCTTCCTTCGGGAAAGATCAGGAACCGCAAGAGATGGATAGCTTTCGCCAGCGCCTGCCACTCGTCTATAAGTGTTGACGCCGGCGCGTATAAAGCGGTAGTGAAAAACGGAAGGAGCCTGCTCGCCGCCGGCATCACGGGAACCGAAGGTCAGTTTGCGGAAGGCGACACGGTGAACATTGTTCACGGGAAGAAAATTTTCGCGCGCGGTATCGTGAATTATTCGGATTCCGAGGTGAGGAAGATACAGGGCTGCCAGAGCCGCGGCATCAGCAAACTGCTCGCGCGCGAAGCCTGCCCGGAAGTCATCAACAGAGATAATCTAGTTCTTACCGAAGAATGAAATTTGTAGGCACCCCCCGGTCCGACATTTATAAACAATGAAAATATTTTTAACGGGCGCGACGGGCTTCATAGGAAAAAATCTCGTCGAGCATCTGAAAGGACATGAGCTTTTCTGCCTTGTCAGGAGCCGGAAAAAATTTGAGAGCATAAAGGGTGAAAATGTTTTTCCGGTTTACGGTGATATACGGGAAGAACTCCCGGACCTGCCCGAAGCCGAGGTCATAATACATAACGCCGCCGTGGTGCGGGCTCCTTCAAAAACATATTATGAGGTTAATACGGCGGGTACCTTGGCCCTGCTCAATAAAGCGAAGAAAATAAAAACCCTGAAAAAATTCATATTTATTTCGTCCCAGGCGGTGTCAGGGCCTGCCGGGTTGAACCGTCCGGCGGAAGAAAGCGACGAGCCCCGCCCCGTGTCGGACTACGGGAAAAGCAAGGCCCTCGCTGAGAAACTGGTCAGGGAATCCTCCCTACCCTATCTCATCTTACGCCCTGCGGCTGTTTACGGCCCCGGAGACAGGGATCTTTTTGTCACTTTCAAAATGGTGAAGAATGGTCTGGCCTTTCTGCCGTCGGGCGAAAGGTTCCTTAATTTTATAAATGTGAAGGACGTTTGCGCGGGAATAGAGAAAGCCCTGTTCTCTACATGCGTGAACGACACTTTTTTTCTCGCTCACCCGGAGCCGCAAACGCAGGAAAGTTTCGTCAGTGCTATTGCAGCAGCGGCAGATAAAAAATGCCGTGTCCTGCGCGTGCCTTCTCCTTTTTTGAAACTGGCAGGGGCATTTTTTGCAGTGACCGGATTTTTCACCCGCAAAACCGCTCTTCTCAATCCGCAGAAAGTGAGAGAGATAACAGCCGGGCACTGGATTGTTAATACGGAGCGCATGCTCAGGGGGCTGGATTTCCATCCCGCCTATGATCTGAAGAGAGGCGCCGCCCTTACATTGAAATGGTATGAGGATCAGGGTTGGCTTTAATTCAGGCTTCGCTATGCATTGTCTTGACGGAAAAATTTGTTTATTGTTTAATTTACATGGAAGCCGTGACATAACAAATGCCGGAGGAGATACGAATGGAACTTTTTGATAAGGTTAAAAATTTCACCATAGCCCGCGAGGTGCAGAAGGCCGGGCTTTATCCCTATTTCCACACTGTGGAATCCGGGCAGAATGCCGTGGTGACATGCGAGGGCCGCCGCATGATAATGATGGGCTCAAACAGTTACCTCGGCCTCGCCACCGACCAGAGGCTGAAAAATGCCGCCATAATGGCAACCCAGAAATACGGCACGGGATGCGTGGGTAGCCGCTTTCTCAACGGCACGCTTGATATACATGAGCAGCTGGAGAAAGAGCTTGCCGAATATCTGGGAAAACCGGCGGTCATTGTCTTCACCACCGGCATGCAGGTGAATCTCGGCGTGATATCAGCTCTGGTGGGGAAAAAAGATTACATAATAGCCGATAAATTCGATCACGCATCAATTCTCGACGGCTGCCGTTTGTCCGCTGGCACGCTTGTGAGGTTTAAGCATAACGACATAGAGGATTTTGAGCATGTGTTGAAGAGTCTTCCGGAAGACTCCGGAAAACTTGTTATAGTTGACGGCGTTTTTTCCATGGAAGGCGATGTCGCTCCGCTTGATAAGATGCTGCCCATCGCGAAAAAGTACGGCGCCAGGTTCATGGTTGACGACGCTCACGGCGTGGGCGTTCTCGGACGATGCGGCCGCGGCACCTGTGACCATTTTGGTTTGACCGACGAGGTGGACCTCATCATGGGGACATTCTCAAAATCTTTCGCATCAACCGGCGGTTTCATAGCGGGGGATGAGGATGTTATCCATTACATAAAGCATCACGCCCGGTCTCTGATTTTTTCCGCCGCGCCCTCTCCGGCCAATGTGGCGTCGGTTATCAAAGCTCTTGAAATAGTCAAAAAGGACAAGAAAAGAATAGCGCGTCTGTTGAAGGTGTCCGAATATATGAGAGATAAACTGAAAAGCATAGGGTTTGACACCGGATCGACGACAACGCCGATCATTCCTGTCGGTATAGGTGATGACATGACGGCTTTCAAGATGTGGAAGAGCCTTTTTGACAAGGGCGTTTTTGTCACGCCCGTGGTTTCGCCCGCCGTGCCTCCGGGCCGCGCGCTTATAAGAGTGAGTATGATGGCTTCTCACACGAAAAAACATGTTGATGAAGCCTGCGCGGCTTTTAAAGAGGCGGGGGAAGAACTCGGGATAATTCAGAAAGGAAGCGGCGAAAAAGTGACGCCGAAACCGCAACGCATGACAAAAATGTGGAATGCCCTCAATGGCTGGATGAAAAATCTATGGAACTGGCGCAGGTTAAAACGCCCGATGAATTAAAGCGTTTCATAGAATTTCCCTACGCTTTATACAAAAAAGACCCCAACTGGGCTCCGCCTCTCATTTCAGAAATGAGAGAAATGTTTTCTGATAAAAATCCTTTCTGGAAGCACTCTGAAAAAGCACTTTTTCTGGTGAGCGGACCGGGCGGAGGAACGATCGGCCGCATCGCCGCCATTATCGATGAGAATCACAACAGATTTCACGGCGAGAAATGCGGTTTTTTCGGTTTTTTTGAATGCGGGGAGGACGCCGCCGCCTCGCGGATCCTTTTTGACGCGGCCCTGTCTTTTCTCCGCTCCCGAGGCATGACAATCGTCAGGGGGCCCATGAACCCGTCCACAAACGACGAGTGCGGGCTTCTTGTGGAAGGCCCGGATGAGCCGGCGAAGATAATGATGCCCTACAACCCCCCATATTACGCGGATCTCATCTCATCCGCGGGTTTCTACAAGGCAAAAGACCTAATAGCTTTTGTAACGGATGCCGGGAGGGTGCCGGCGAAACGCCTCGCGTCCATTTCCGAAAGAGTGCTGAAAAGGAACCCCGCCATAAGCGTCAGGCCCATCAACAAAGATGATTTTGAAAACGAAGTGAAGATCATTATGGACATCTACAATGCCGCGTGGGAAAAGAACTGGGGCTTTGTTCCGTTCACCGACGATGAAATTTTTTATATGGCGGGTAAACTCAAACGTATCGTGGATCCGGGGCTTTTGCAGATCGCTTTTTACGGCAGGGATCCGGCGGGTTTTATAATGACGCTGCCGGATATCAACGAGGCGCTTAAAAAGATCCGGGGACGGCTGACGCCGCTTGCGGCGCTCAGGTTTTTTTATTATTTCAAGAAAATCAAAAGCATACGCGTTCTCACCATGGGGGTGAAGAAGCGTTATCATCAGATGGGGATAGAGAGCATTCTTTATTACCGGTCGCTTAAAGAGGCGCTCGAAAAGGGCTATAAGGAATGCGAATTCTCATGGGTGCTGGAGGACAATGTGATGATGATGCGAGCGGCGGATATGCTCTCCGGCAAAGCCTACAAAAGATACCGGATCTTCGAGAAATCTCTGTGAGCGCATGCAGCCCGCGTTCCGCCAATGATAACGGCAGAGCTGCCCGTAGACGGCCGCTCGCGAGTGCGGCTCGCTGCCAATTCGCTCGGAGCGCCTGGCAAACCCCTCACTCATATGGCCCGCTCCGGGCAGCTCTGCCGTCGTCATACCCGAAGACATCAGCAAATGAAAGATAATTATATTTTTACAGGCCGCGGAAAAAAGATAGTTGTGGAGAAGAAGCGCGGCCAGACCCGCGTCCGCGTTGTCTTAAAACTTCTGGCCCATGAAATGTTTTCAGGCAGGCTGAGATTTTCCGGTAAGGCCGGGTTTACTTTCAAACCCGATCTGTACGCCGGAGCGGTTGACGGTCAGAAAGCTTTGTGGGCTGACTGCGAAGAGCCGTCCGAGAAAAAGATAATGTTTTTCCGTTCACGCAAAGATATTTTTTCGGTGTTCGTGTTCCTTCAGGGGAAGGATCCCGCTCTGGCTCTGGCGAAACTTTTCAAAAGGCACTCGGTTGAGGCTGTTATATATGCCTTTGAGGAAGAATTCATACAAAAACTGGCCGGAGCGCTTTACAGGAAAAACACTTTCAAATGTGTTTTATCGGGAGGCCGTGTGCAAGTGACCCTCAACGGCTCCGCTTACAGCAGTTCCGTTTACTCCAACATCGCTTCGGCTTTTTGAAAAAACAGAAATTTGGCTTGATTCCTTTAAAGTAAAAGCCGGCGAGAGGAATCGAACCCCCGACCAGCGGTTTACAAAACCGCTGCTCTACCAGCTGAGCTACGCCGGCTTAAACTGAAAAAATCTTACTTTATTTTTGGCCGTTAATCAAGTATAATGTGCCCATGCGCAAACTGAGTATTATTGACGCTAACCTCAACCGCGCCAGGGAGGGGTTGAGGGTCGTGGAAGACATAGAAAGATTTTATTTTAAGAGCGGTAAATTCGCGTATCTGAGAAAACTCCGCCATCGTCTGGCGGCGCTTTTCGCGGATGATTATGAGAGCCTTGTGAAAAGCCGAGATGTGAGGAGGGATAAAGGCGCGGGAATTTCCGAAAAAGGAAGGAGCTGCGTCACTTCCGCTCGCCGGGCTAATATCTCGCGCGTCGGAGAGGCGCTCCGCGTTCTTGAAGAAATAATCAAGCTTGACGATGTGAAAAAGTCCGGCAGGATAAAAAGAATCCGCTTCCGGCTTTATGAAATAGAAAAGGGTTTTGTAAAAGAATTATGCAAACAAAAAAAATAATCAGACAGCTGGCCGCCGAAGAAGGAATTTCCGTGGGAGTTTTTGAGAAAAATTATAAGGCCGGCCGCATCGCCATTATGAAGAGCCGCCTTTCAAAGAGACGCGCGGTTGCCGTGGGTAAAGATCTGAGCGTTAAAATAAACGCCAACATAGGCCTTTCGCCGCTTGCCTCCGACTGGAAAACGGAGATAAAAAAACTGGACGCCGCGGTTCAATACGGAGCCGACGCGGTTATGGACCTCTCCTGCGGAAAGGATTTCCTGAGGGTCCTCAAAAAAGTGCTGGAGCGCTCAACTATTCCGGTGGGAACGGTGCCGGCCTATCATCTTTTTTCAAAGTACAAACGGCCCTCACCCGCCGCATTTTTTGAGGTGATAGAGGAGCAGCTCGCGCTCGGAGTGGATTTTGTAACGGTGCACTGCGGCGTGACGCGCGAATCGCTCAATTATCTGAAAAAGCACCCGCGCCTGGGCGGGGTCGTCTCAAGAGGGGGAGGCCTGATCTTCGGCTGGATGCAGGACACCGGATGGGAGAATCCTCTCTACAGCGATTTTGGCAGACTCGTAAAAATAGCTGCAAAATATAACGCCGTGCTGAGTCTCGGCGACGGCTTGCGTCCCGGCTCCATTTCCGACGCGAATGATTATCTCCAGATCCTCGAGCTTAAAACGCTCGGAAAACTTTTCCTCAAGGCCCGCCGCGGAGGAGTCGATGCCATGATAGAAGGCCCGGGGCACATACCGCTCTCGCAGATAGAGAAAGTCGTAAAAGACGAGAAAAAACTCTGTCACGGCGCGCCTTTTTATGTGCTCGGCCCCCTGGTGACGGATGCAGCCGCGGGATTTGACCACATAACTTCGGCCATAGGCGGGGCTCTCGCAGCTTCTTACGGCGCCGATTTTCTCTGCTATGTGACGCCGGCCGAACATCTGGGCCTGCCCGACGCCGATGATGTGCGATTGGGCGTGATAGCCTCGCGCGTGGCCGCTCACGCGGCGGATGTTTCCAGAGGCCGTCCCGCAGCGCTGAAAAGGGACAAAGCTGTTTCACGCGCCCGCTTCCGTCTTGACTGGCAGGGCATGAAAAAAAATCTCCTTTTCCCCGAAGTCATAAAGGCCGGTCATCTCAGCAGAAAGGTCTGCACGATGTGCGGCGATTTCTGCCCCATAGAGCAGACGCGCAGGATAATGAAAAAGATCGTGAAATGAAATTCCCGCAAAAAATATTTCTTCCACTGAGGCATCCGGAAAAGCTCAGGGCCGGGGATTTTTTACTTTTAAACGGAGCCCTTGCCGTTGCGCGCGACAGCACGCTCCAGAGATTTTTCTCCTCGTCCCGTAAGAGTTTTCCCGGCGATGCGGCGATTTTTTACTGTGGTCCCATTATCAGGGACGCTGAGGTGATAGCTTCCGGCCCTACGACATCTTCAAGAATGGATTGGGCGCTGGAGGGGATTCTTTCCAGGGGCGTCGGCGTTATAATAGGCAAAGGCGCTCTTTCGCCGTCGGGCTCGGCGGCATTGATAAACCGCGGCGTTTATTTTGAGGCCCCGGGAGGCGCGGGGGCTCTTCTGGCCTCCCGCGTGACGGCGCACAAGACCATTGCTTATGCCCGGCTCGGCGCTCAGGCGCTGAGGCTCTTTGAGGTGAGGGATTTCCCTGTCATAGTGTCGCAGGATTATGAAGGCCGCAATATATGGAGGAAAAAATTGTGAGAGAAGTGCGGGTGGCCGTCGGCGTTAAAATAAAAAAATTAAAGGTCAAACCCTCTCCGGGTAAAGTCTTTTACAGGGTTTATGAAAAAGGCCATCCTGAAACTATACCCGTCATCAAGGAAGCCTCCCGCAAAGCCTGCTCGGATTTTGACAGCTATTCGGCCCTCATTTACAAAGACACGGGGAAAAGATTTGTGTTCATGGCCGGCATCTACGCCCCGGCGGGTGCGCCCTCACCGTCAAAAGAGCCGGATGATATGGCAGAGAAGGCGCGCAAAGCCGTTTTCACCGAAGTGTTTCTGAAGATGAAACATATCATGGCTGAAATAGCCGCCCGGGAGCTGGGCGAAAAAAAATTGAAAGTGGAGGCCGAAGAAATCCCCCTCTCAGAGGCCGCCGATATTCTCGGAGCCGAGGGATTTGATTTTGAGGAAGGGCCGGTTGCCGGGGAACTTAAAATATAAAATATGGGCCTGACGCTTATAATCATCAACACCGTCACGCTTCTTTTTCTTCCGCCGCTGCTTTTTCTGGCGGCCCTGCCCAGTCTTTACCGGTATATTAAAAGGAGCAGGGGAACATTCCACCAGCGCTTCTATCTTCCCGGCGCCGATTTCATTTCCGGCGGAGTATGGTTTCAGGCCTCTTCCGTGGGTGAGGTGAAACTGGCGCTTGTGCTTGCCGCCGAGCTCAAAGACACAGGCCGTCCGCTATATCTTTTTGCCATGACTCCGGAAGGCAGAGCGCTCGCGAAGACCTCCGGCGCTTTTACCGGAGTGTACTACGCCCCCGTGGATATTTTTTTCATCACCCGAAGTTTTATGAAAAAAGTCGCTCCGGCCCTCGTGGTGCTGATAGAGCTCCAGCTCTGGCCCAATCTCATAGAGTCGGCCTCGCGTCACTCTAAAATAGCGCTTGTAAACGGCAGGGTTTCTGACAGGAGTTTTCCGAAATACAAACTTATCAAGGCTCTGACGCGGATGATGCTCGAAAAAATAGAAGTGATATCGGCCCGCACGAAGAAAGACGCTGACAGGTTTATCGCCATGGGAGCCGATCCCGCGCGTGTGTCGGTGACGGGGAATATCAAATACGATATTGTCGCCGGGCCGTCTGCCGCCAGAGTCAGCCGGAAAGATTACGCTGTTCCGGAAGCGGCTCTGGCCATAAGCGCCGGCAGCACTCACAGGGGTGAGGAGGAGGCCGTTATAGACGCCGTTCTCCCGCTGGGAAAGGATGTTTACTGCATAATAGCTCCCCGGCACATAGATCGCGTAAGAGAAATAGAGCGCGTTTTCAGGCGGAGAAAAATACCCTGTTCCCGCTTCAGCCGCTCTGGCGGTTTTACGCCCGGCTCACGCTTTCTGCTTGTGGACAGGATAGGGTTGCTCGACGGCATTTACGGGATTTCGGATATCTGTTTTGTCGGCGGTTCACTCGTGCCTCACGGCGGTCAGAATTTTGTTGAGGCTGTCCGGAGGAAAAAAGCCATTGTTGTGGGCCCTCACACGGGAAATTTCAGCGAGGAATTTGATATACTGAAAGATGAGCTTTTTGTTGTTCCGGACAGAGCTTCTCTGGCAAAGGCTTTTAGGGAGCTCGCTTCTTCAAAGGAAATGAGAGAGAAAAAAGCCGAGGCGGCTTTTGAAAAACTGGATATGCTCAAAGGCGCCCTGCGCCGCAACACGGTCGTCATAAAAGATCTGCTGCTGAATAATATATGAACAGAAAAATCGCGACGATTATTTTCCTGGTGCTTTTCGTGATAGCCGCCGGTACTTTCGGCTACATGCTGATAGAGAAATGGAATCTAATGGATTCCCTCTATATGACCTCAATAACGCTTTCCTCCATCGGCTTCGGCGAGGTGCATCCTTTGAGCCCCGCTGGTAAAATATTCACGATGGTGCTGATACTCTTCGGCTTTTCGCTCGTGGCGGGCCTGGCCGGTCTTTTTACATCCCTGATACTGCAGGGAGAAGTGGGAAATGTTTTAAGGAGGCAGAAGATGAAGGAGACCATAAAAAACATGAAAGGGCATCACATAATATGCGGCCTTTCGCCCGTCGGCGAGGCGATCGTGGGTGAGTTCTACCAGGCAAGGCAGCATTTCGTCGTCATAGAAAAGGACGAGAAGAACCTGGAGAGGATTAAAAAAACGCTTCCCGATCTAAGGTATATCATAGGCGACGCTTCCCAGGACGATGTTCTCATAGAGGCGGGTGTTGAAAAAGCCAAAACGGTGCTGTCCTGCCTCAGCAGTGATGCCATGAATATGTATGTTGTGATATCGGCGAAGAGCCTCAACCCCAGGATCAAGGTTGTCGCTGAAGCCGTTGAAGAAGAAGCGGAAGCAAAGCTGAAAAGGGCGGGAGCCGATGCCGTGGTGTCGCCGCAGAAGATCGGCGGTTTGAGAATGGCCTCAACGGCGCTGCGGCCGAATGTGGTGACCTTTCTCGACATAATGCTCAAGGAGAACGAGGGGGAATGGAGAATAGAAGAGATGTCCATACCGGATAAATCCCCATTCCTCAATTACACGCTTGCCAAAAGTCAGATCAGCAAAAACACGGGACTGGTTGTGATAGCTATCAAAAAGGCGCTCACGGGCAGATTTATTTATAATCCCGACGCCGCCACATTGCTGGAGGCGAATGATAAAATACTTGTTCTCGGAAACCCCGATAAGATGGAGAGGCTCGACCGCTATATTTCGCAGGGAAAGTGAGACGGTATGAATTTTGCCGTCATAAGATTCAGTTCGCTGGGTGATGTGATACTCACAACGCCGCTGTGCGAAAATATCAAACTCAATCACCCGGGAAGCTTCATATATTTTTTCACGAAAAGGGCATACGCGCCTGTTTTTGAGGAGAATCCTTTTGTGGACAGGGTCATAGCGCTTGAAGATCACGGTTTACCGCAGCTCCTCCGCCTTATGAGGAAAATAAATCCGGACAGGATTTATGACCTTCATTCCTCTCTCCGCAGCCGCGCTCTGGGCGCGTTGTTTCCTTTGCGTGCGGGGAGAGTCAAAACTTACAGAAAGGAGAGAAAAAAGATTTTAAAAGGTAAAAGCGCAATCATTCCCGGCGCCGTCAGAAGATATCTTGACGTTCTTGCGGCGGATAAAATAAAAATACACACGGATAAAACGGCTTTGTTTTTAAGCGCCCGCGAAAAAGACAGGGCCCGCCGTATTCTTTTGAGCCAGGGTATTCCCCCGGACGGTGAGATCATCTGCGTGGCGCCTCAGGCAAAATGGCCGCTTAAGGAGTGGCGCCGCTTTCCCGAATTCTTTGAGGCGGCGGCGAAACCCGGGCGCTATTTTATACTGACAGGGGATGATTATGCCCGGGCGCAAAATCTTCTTCCCGCTAACAGGTATCATGTAAATTTTGTCAAAAATCTCAGCGGGCGATTGAGCATGAGGATGTTTTTCGCCGTTATGGGCGCGGCATCATGCGTTATAAGCATGGATTCCGGAGCCGCGCACGCGGCCTCGGCTCTCGGAAAACCTCTCATTGTTTTTTTCGGGCCCACCGTCACTGATTTCGGGTTCGCCCCGGCCGGGGCAAAGATAATGCAGGTTGATGTTCCCTGCCGCCCCTGCCATCTCCACGGCGGGAAAGACTGCGCCAGGGGAGACAGGGTGTGCATGGAGTCCATAAGCGCAAAAGATCTCACGCTCGCTATGGAGGAGATGCTCAAATGAAGATCCTGATAATGCAGTCGGCTTTTATAGGCGATGTCATACTGGCGCTGCCGCTTGCCGAGGCGGTCAAGCAGAGTTTTCCGGAGAGCGAGATACATTTTCTGACGCTCCCGGCCTATAAAAAATTCGTGGAAAAACATTCCGCCGTCTACAGGGTGATAGCCGACGACAAGAAGGATAAAAACCGCTGTCCTGTAAATTTTCTTTCTTTCTGCGCGAAATTGAGAAAAGAAAAATACGATATTGCCCTTGTTGTGCACAGATCTTTCAGGAGCGCCCTTATGACGCGTCTTGCGGGCATAAAAAAGAGAGTGGGTTTTGATATTTCACCGGGGAGTTTTTTCTTCACCGAAAAAGTGAAATATGAACAGGCATCGCACGAGATAGAAAGAAATCTCAGCCTCGCCCGCCGGGCGGGTTTTGACTCCTGGGACGGGAAATGGAACATGCCCTTTGACGAGGATTTTGAGGAGGCCGAATTCGGCGTTCCCCAGTCAGCGTCCCGCGCGGAAAAGCCCCTTGCTGTCATAAGCCCTTTTTCAAACTGGGGCACGAAGAGATGGCCTGCGGAATACTGGATAAAGTTGATAGACCTGCTGGGCCGGGATTTCAGGGTGGCCGCCGCCGGAGCTCCCGGGGATGTTGAGGGGTGGGGGGGGATAAAAAAAGCCGTTGACGGCGAAGTGATGGATTTTGTGGGAGAGACGGATTTTCTTGAACTGGCATCCCTCGTAAAGAACGCCCAGCTGCTTATAACAGGAGATTCCGCGCCGCTTCATCTGGCCTCGGCATATGGGGTGCCAACCGTCGCTATTTTCGGCCCGACGGTACCCGCTTTCGGTTTCGGGCCTTTCAGGCAGAAAAATATTATCCTGCAGAAAAATCTGCCCTGCCGCCCCTGCAACATCCACGGACCGCAAAAATGCCCGCTAGGTCATCACCGCTGTATGAGAGACATCAGCCCCGGGGAAGCCCTCGGCGCCGCCCGGAAACTGCTGGATGAAACCCGTAAATAACAGCGGAATTATTCCGCGGCCTTGAAATTATAAACCGGTTTCAGGAAGGAATTAATCGTCACAGCCGGTTCCAGCTGTTTCAGTATGAAAGCACTTTTTTTATAAGCCGCCGGCGCTTCGTCGATGGTGCTGCGGGAGACCGAGGATGTCCAAACGCCCCCCATGCTCTTTTTGAATTTATCCATATCCAGCTGTTTCCGTGCCGCGGTTCTTGACATTGTTCTTCCGGCGCCGTGAGGCGCCGAGCAGTTCCAGTCCTCGTTGCCCTTGCCCTCACCGAGTATGCATCCCTCAGCCATGTTGAAGGGGATTATCACGCTTTCCCCTTTGCGTGCGGATATGGCCCCTTTTCGTATTATTGAATCCTCAAAGCTGATGTAATTGTGCACCGATTCTATTTTATTGAAAGAAGCGTATCTCCCGCCGTAGAATTGTTCGAGTATCAGAAATGCTATAACGCTTCTGTTGAGGGCGGCGTACATCTGGGCTATCCTCATATCGGCTTTGTAATTTTCAGCGTTTTGCCCCGTGAGATATTCAAGCCCCTTCATTTCGCCGGTTTTTCTCCTGGCGAGATGCTGGTGAAAAAGAGCCACGCGCAACCCGAAGTTCCGGGATCCGCAGTGTATCACAAGAAAGCTTTCCCCGCGTTCATTCCGGTCTATCTCTATAAAATGATTGCCTCCCCCGAGGCTCCCTATGGACCGCATGACTCTGGGGCGGTCCTGTTTTTGGGTGAGGCAGATGCGTTTTATCTCCGATAGAAAATCAGCGTAACTCTTTCCGGGGAAGAGGCGGCCGAATAAAAATTCAAGCTCCGTGGAAGTTTCTTTCCTCACATTTCTGCCGGAGGGGATTTCCCAGCGTATGAAATGATCCAGCGCGGCAAAATCCGTTTCCCTGTCTTTGAGATCCCATGCCGCGACGCCGCAGCCTATATCCACGCCTATTATGTTCGGTATGACTTTTTCGCCCAGCGGACCGGTAAAGCCGATGACGGCTCCGGCCCCGGCGTGCACATCGGGCATTATCCTGATCTTCCCGTTGCTGAAAGCGATGTGATCGAGAAAAGTCAGGATCTGCTGCCGAGCGCTTGATTCGACCTCGTCGCAGAATATTCTTGCGCTGTTGTATTTGCCGGTTAATTCCACCATAATGCATTTTAACTAATTTCATGCTATGTAAACAGTCCGTTGTTTTTTCTGGCAATTTCATGGAAGTTATAATACAATAAAAAAGATATCGTCCGCCGGGTGTGGGGCGGGTTATCAGAAAATAAATATTGAAAAGTTTGGCGTTTGGGATAATGAAGAAAGGAGAAGTGCATGAAAAGTGAAGTCAGGTCTTACGCAGGTTTTATATTGTTTTGTTTGATTATGCTTCCGGCTTTTGGCTGCGCGAAAAAAAACATGGAAACACAGAAAGAGAAAGTCGGCTACAGCATCGGATGGGATATCGGGAACAACTTGAAGAGCCAGGGCATAGACGCGGATCTCGCGTTTATGAAAGAGGGCATCAAAGACGCGCTTGCCGGCGCTCAGCCGCGGCTCACGCTCGAGGAACGGCGCGAAGTGATGATGGCGCTGACGGCGGAACTGCAGAAAAAGCAGGCGGAGGGCAACGGGGAATTGTCAGCGAAGAACAAAAAAGAAGGCGACACATTCCTTAAGCAAAACAGCAAAAAAGAAGGCGTGAAAACGACCTCCAGCGGACTTCAGTATAAGGTGATAAAAAAAGGCACAGGGGCGAGCCCTTCCGCGACGGATAAAGTGACGGTTCATTACAGCGGCACGCTGATAGACGGCACCGAGTTTGACAGCTCCTACAAAAGGGGAGAGCCCGCGACATTTCCTTTGAACGGGGTGGTACGCGGCTGGACGGAAGCGCTGCAGCTGATGAAAGAAGGCGGGAAGTGCGAATTATATATTCCGTCGGAACTTGGTTACGGCGAAAGAGGTTCGGGAAGAACGATAGGGCCGGGCGCGGTTTTGATCTTTACGGTGGAACTTATCTCGGTCAACAAGTAAGGGGATCATTATGGAAACTTATGATGCGATAAAAAAAAGAGTGAGTGTCAGGAAATATTCCTCGCAAACTGTGTCGAAGGAAGACCTGGAAAAAATAGTGAGCGCAGGCGCTCGCGCCGCCACGGCGAACAATGTCCAGCCCTTTGAATTTATAGTAGTGACCGACGCGGAGAAAAGAAAAGAACTCGCCGCAATCGCCCCGAAAAACGGGCCCTATATGGCTGAAAGCCCCGCCGTCATCGCTGTTATAAGCGAGCCGGTCAAGTATTATCTTGAGGACGGTTCCGCCGCTACTCAGAATATTTTATTAATGGCCAGAGACCTGGGCCTCGGCACTGTGTGGGTAGCGGGCGACAAAAAAGACTACGCTCCGGCGATACTGGCGGCACTGAACGCCCCGCCGGATCATAAACTTGTCAGCCTCGTGTGCGTTGGTTATCCGAAAGACGGTTTCGCACAGACTCCTAAAAAGAAGCTAAGCGACGTCCTTCACTGGGAAAAATATTAACCTTTTGCCGCCGTTAGGTGATTAGTAGAGCGCGGTTTTTACTTTGTCTGTTAATTTGATCGCCATTTGCTCAATACCGGCTGATGTGGCGCTGTCTTCTTTAAATGAGTCGATAATTTGGCCTGTTTCCACTTCAATTATATCCACGGCTAAGATGTATCTTGAAAACAGTTTGCCGCAAGTGCCCACGATGATCAATTGCACATTCAAAAGCCTGCCCATTTGAACGGCGCAATCAGCTGTTGTACAGCCCATCTGCTGAAAACCCTGCTCGGCCAGCGTCTTATCCATGTTGCTCCTGTCGAGCACGTTAAAAGCTCTTGTGTTGATAAGGGCCCTCTGAAAGAAATTCGTTATAAATCCTGCGTCCGATGCGGAGAGAGGCGGGTTGCTTTCAAAATTAGCCACTGCGATATTTTTTTTCTTCGGATCGGAGCCGTATTTTATCCTGTTTTTCGGCTGCGTATTCAGGAGAGCTTTGACCACATCGGGATAATTTTTATTTTCGGCTATATCCAGCGCGCTGTATCCATGGTTGTTTTTAATATGAGTGTAAGCGCCGCGCTCGATTAATATTTTCGCAAGCGGAGCGTTGTTATTTTCAGCGGCCATTGTTAGAGCGGTGTTGTTATTATTGTCTTTCAAGTTTACATCCGCGCCTCTGTCAATCAACAGCTTGGCCAAATCGGTATAATTTTTAGCGGCGGCCGCCATTAAAGCTGTCATTCCCGCCTTATTGGTCGCGTTAATTTTTGAACCTTTCGCGAGCAAGCGGTCTATCAGATTGATGGAATTATTTTTTGCGGCTATTGTCAGAGCTGTTTCGCCGTCGGAATTAGGTATTTTAATATCCGCGCCGTTTTCCAGCAGCATGTCTGCTATTAACCAGTCCCCCCGTCTCAAAGCTTCTAACAAAGCCGTTTCTCCGTTTTCTCCCTGGGCATTGATGTCAGCTCCGGCGGCTATTAATAATTTTGCTATGTCGTGAGCTCCCATCTTAGCCGCGAAAATCAGGAGAGGGCCGTTAGAGGCAGAACTTCCGTAACCGCTGAGCGTGGTTGCGGCATTAATATCCGCGCCGGCGTCTATTGCTTTTTGCACAGCGTCGGCATTATTGTTGATGATATAACTTCTTCGGATAGACGGAGCGCATCCCGTCATGAATATACAAATGCCTAAAATAAGATATTTTTGCATCTCTTATGTGATTATACCCCAAAAACAGGCAAACATCAACCGTATAAATGCCAGCAGGCTGTCGCAAAACTGTAATTACAGCGGCAGAGATAAAACACTTGTTGATAAAACACTTGTTTTGACATGGTCGTCAAAATGATTATAATAGTAGGCAATTTGGATATATTGCCGGGTCGTTCAATTGGTAGGACACCAGACTCTGAATCTGGGCGTTGGAGGTTCGAGTCCTCCCCCGGCAGAAATTTTCGAAAACCATCACTTTTATATTACCGAGCACAATTCATAAATCCAAGAAAAAAGATTTGAAGAAATAAAATAGCCCGGCGCCTCCGACTATCATTTTGCAATGCAAAATGTCCCGGGGCGGCGCTTGAACCCGGAGATTTTTTGTTTACATCGGAGCCTTTTTTTGATTTAATTCCCTCATGCTGAAAGAACTCTTAAAACCCGAAATAGAGGAAATGATCGCGGAGAAAGCCTGGCATTCTCTCAAGAACATTCTTATTGAATGGCCGGAGGCCGATATCGCCGATCTTCTTAAAAATCTTGAGGACAAGGAAGCCATCGTTCTTTTTATGCTTCTTCCGAAACAGCTGAAGGCAGAGACCTTTGCCGAACTGGATCCCGAGAAACAGACGGTCTTCCTGAAAAGGATAGGCGATGAGGTGATAAGGGATATTGTCCTGGAATTATCCCCCGATGACAGAACGGAGCTCTTTGAGGAGCTGCCGGGGAGAATCACAAAAAAACTGTTAAATTTCCTGCCGCCGGCAGAGAGAAAAGAGACGCTGAAACTCCTGGGTTATCCCGAAGATAGCGTCGGCCGGCTCATGACGCCGGACTATGTCGCCATCCGCCCGGAATGGACGGTGCGGGAATCGCTGGAGCACATACGGGAATTCGGTCATGACGCAGAAACCGTCAACAGGGTATATGTGATCGACAAGAACTGGCATCTTCTGGACGATATATCTCTCAGGAAGCTGATACTCGCGGATCTCTCCAATGAGGTGTCATCCCTGATGGACAGGAACTTCATAGCGGTTTCACCCTTTGATGATCAGGAGGTCGCCGTGACAAAGATCAAGAAATACGATCTTTTCGCGATTCCCGTCGTGGACTCCGAAAATGTCCTTTTAGGAATAGTGACGGTTGATGATGTTCTTGATGTTTTTGAGGAGGAGGTCACGGAAGATGTGCACAAGGCCGGCGGTATCGTGCCCCTTGAAATGAGTTATTCCGCCGCGTCATCTTCGGGTCTCTACAAAAAAAGGGTCGGGTGGCTGCTCTTGTTTCTGGCCTCCGGATTTGTTTCCTCAATGGTTATCACATATTTCGAGGGCATGCTCGCAAAAGTCGTGGCCCTGGCCGCCTTTATCCCCGTCATGATGGGCGAGGGCGGGAATATAGGCAATCAGGCCTCGGTTCTCATCGTTCGCGCTCTGGCTCTTGGAGAGCTCACCACGGCCAAGTGGTTTAACATAATGAAAAAAGAACTGGCCATAGGTATTTTGCTGGGCTTGACGCTGGGCGTTGCCATAGGTTTGTGGGGATACCTCTGGAAGGGCGATTACAGGATAGGCCTTGTCGTGGGCTCTTCCATGCTTTTTATATCCCTGTGGGCGAATTTGCTGGGCAGCGCTCTGCCCATTGTACTCACGAAATTCAAAATGGATCCCGCGATCATCTGCGGCTCTCTTTTGATGACGGTGATAGACACAACCGGGCTGATGATATATTTCTCAATAGCCGGTCTGCTGTTGTTTTAATCTTAGAGAATTCAGGGGTTTGTGCGCCATGGACGATGGGAGCGGAAAACTAAAAAAAAGTGGCGGAGGAAATTGATAAAATGAAAGCGAGAAAAATTGTTAACGATGTTTACTGGTTGGGGGCAGTTGACTGGGACAGGAGGCTTTTTGATTCTCTCATCCCGCTGCCCGACGGCACGAGTTATAACGCTTATCTGATACGCGGCAGCGAAAAAACAGTTTTGCTGGACAGCGTTGATCCGGCGATGGCAGATATTCTTCTGGCGCAGCTTGAGGATATTCCGAAGATTGATTATTTAATCGCGCATCACGCGGAACAGGATCATGCGGGAACGATTCCGCGGGTTCTTGATAAATATCCCAACGCCAGGGTCATCGCCACGGCTAAAGGCAAGGGCCTGCTCGTCGACCATCTCGGAATTTCACCCGACCGCGTCAAAACCGTTGACGATGGAGAAGTCCTGAGTCTGGGGAACAAAATACTGGAATTCATACACACCCCCTGGGTGCACTGGCCGGAAACGATGTCGACGCACCTTAAGGAAGACGGGATACTTTTCAGCTGCGACTTCTTCGGATCGCATTTGGCGACGACCGATTTATATGTGAAAGATAAGGCCCGCGTTT
>VMTH01000040.1 GCA_013791745.1 Candidatus Omnitrophota bacterium | reverse complement strand
TCCTGTACTGATGCGTGTCCGTCCACGCATTCGTGTTTATCGCCACAGCCCAGTCCGGCTCGTTATTGTTTGTCTCTATCCAGTAATCAGCCGTCTGCCAGCTCGTCGTGTTTGAGTTCCAGCGGCTTGATATGTTCACATCATAAAGCTCAACCCACACCCTGTCTATCCCCGCCTTCTCAGAGGCGGCCTCATCATCTTTTGATGTGCCCGTTATCTGCGCGGGCCTTGACGGAAGATTCGCGTTGTTCGCGGGAACGACTATACCACTCGTCGGCGAGCTTCTGTCTATCACAAAACTCATTGTTGAGATTGTGAGCTCCTCGTTCTGCGGAACCGAGAGGTCCCAGCCCTTCGTGTTTACATAATATCTTCTGTTCGTCGTCCAGGCAACCGCGGATGTGTTATATGCCCAGCCGGTATAGGGCGGGGTAACTGTCAGCCAGTTTATCGTCCATGTCGACCACACCGTGCCCGTCCACCATCTATCCGGGGATGCGGTGTCGTCGCGGATCTTCACTCTTACATCGGCCAATCCCGCGTTCTGCAGAGCGCCTCCGGCCGGCAGGTCCGAGCCGGTTCCCGTTATCTGCGCCACGCCCTGATAGGGCTGGCCATTCACCGGAGCGCTCACTCCCGTATCAGGCGGGTTATTGTCAAAAATAAACGAGCCCGTCGAAAGCGCGGCTTCAACATTCCCCGCCTTGTCATACGCCTTCGGCGTTATATTATACTCGTGGCCGCTCGTCCAGGCGCTCATGCTGTAATTCCAGCTCGTCAGGGTCGGCGTGGAAACATCTATGAAAACAGGCGCTCCGGAAACATCCTGCCACGACGCTCCCGTCCAGTATTTGTTCGTCGGCGTGTAATAAATATCCCTGATGTGGACCATAACCTTACTCATCGTCGAATAATATCCCCCAAAATTATCCGTCACCGTTCCCTCTATCTGAGCAAGGGAGCTCACAACCGAAGCGGGGGCAGGAGATGTCAGCGTCGAAACAGGCCTGTCATAGTCAATGTAAAAATTAATTCCGTGCACGGTTTCCGTATTGCCATAGGCGTCATAGGCCTTCACATTCAGGGCGTATTTCTTGCCGGTAACCCAGGTTATTCCCGCATAGCTCCAGTCCGTTGTCCCAGCCGATGCCAGCCATTCTATTCCCCCGAGCCAGCCTGACCCCTCATGCCAGTATTGACTGTTCGTCAAATCCTGCACCGTCAGCGCAACGCCGGAAACTCCCGCATGATCGTCCTCAGCCGTCCCCGCTACCGTCAGCGGGCTTTCATTGTGGAATTTATTGCTTATAGGCATCGTTATGTAACTGGCCGGCGCGGCAAAATCAATCTCAAAAGTTTTTCCCGCCGCAGGGACTTCAATATTCACGCCCGCTCCCGGCACTTTGTCCGAGCCCCTGCTCCTGACCAGATACGAATGCCCCGATGTGAATATGGTCGTCGGTATTGAAACTTCCCAGTTGGGCGCGCTCCAGCTTGTCGTGC
>VMTH01000039.1 GCA_013791745.1 Candidatus Omnitrophota bacterium | reverse complement strand
CGACGGCGCGCACTATCTCGCGGCGCACAATAAGGGATTTGACAGGACTGTGCTGAGAGTGTGCTGTGAAAATGCCGGAGTGGAAATGCCTCGCGCGCCGTTTATATGCACAGTGCAGGCGTCAAGAAAAGTGCTGAATATCCGTCCGGCGACACTGGACAATGTCTGCAGGGTGCTGAGGATCAAACTCAAGCATCACGACCCCCTTTCGGACGCGAACGCGTGCGCCAGTATAGTGTTAAAGACGATGGCGACGGACAGGGCGGCGTTTGAAGAAATGCTGAGCGGCTTGTGATGGAACAACGGGGGTTGAAAAAAGTGGCAAAGACTGATTTGCCGGAATTAATTCTGCATAATTCCGTGAGTCTCGACGGATCGCTCACGGGTTTTGAACCTAATATGGAATTGCATTACCGCATCGCCGGGAATTACAAGCCCGATGTGCATTTAATCGGTTCCGCGACGATAAAGAAAGGTATTGAGATGTACGGTGATGGCGTGCCGATGGAAGAAAAAGAGGATTTCGTAAGGCCTAAAAGAAACAAAAATATCCCCTACTGGGCGATTATTGACACGCGCGGCAAATTGAAAGGATTGCTGCACACTTGCCGGAGATTCGAGTTTTGCAGGGATGTGATCGTCGTTGTGTCCGGGAAAACCCCGAAATCCTATCTGCAGCATTTGAAAGAAAGAAATTATGATTATCATATCGTCGGCAAAGACCGCGCGGATCTGAAAAAAACGCTTGAGCTGCTCTTAAAAAAATATAAGGCGAAAAGAATCCTGGCCGACACGGGTAAGATTTTAGGGAATCTTCTTTTGAACCAGGGCCTTGTGGACGAGATCAGCCTGCTGGTTCATCCCGTCATCGTGGGGAAGAGCGCTTATAATATGTTCGGTGATGCGGCCGGTAATATCAGCTTAAAATTATTCAAGCAGGAATTGCTGGATAAGGATTACATACGGCTCATATATAAAGTGCGGAGCTGATCCAGTAACTGAAGCTGTCCCGCTGAACTCAGAGAATCACTGTTTTTTTCTGAACTTTTTTATACCGGCAAGTATCAGCGCGAAGAGCAGGCCGTAAATAGAAAGGGCGATAAGCGCGCCTATCACTGTTATGATGCCCGATGTTATGCTTATAAAGGCGTTGACGCCGCCGCGGAAGGCGTATCTTATGCGTTCCAGGAATTTATAACTTCCGGTTACGATATCCCTTTCCTCGTCAATATGTATGTTTATGGTGGCCAGGCCGATCTGGTTGTCCAGATATTTTTTCCGGCCTTTGAGCTGCTCTATTTTTTCTCCGACGCGCGCGAGTTCTTTTTCCACCTCAAGGATATCTTTGACATTTTTTGTTTTGATCGAGAGTATCTCTTTCAGGCGTTTCTCCACCCGAAGACTGCTGTTCAGCCGTGATTCAAGGTCTATGTATTGTTCGGTCACGTCATTGATATAGGAGTTTTTGCTCTTCACGCGGCCCAGGCTGTCAAGCCGTGCCGCAAAGCTGTCAAAATGAGCGGGTTTTACTTTGACGCTTATGTCGCCCGAGGCGTAGTTGTCGTCGGAAACATATTTACTTGATCGCAAAATGAAGCCTTCAAATTCGCTGACCATAGAGGCAATGGCCTTGGCGCTGCTGTCATAATCTTTCACCTCAAGGCTGATATTCCCCGTCTTGATCAATTTCCGTTCATCAGCCGCGATGTTTTCGGCATTATCCGTACTCGCCTCAGCCGCCGCTCTCGCGGAAGGAGCTGGCGGAGCGCTGCTCCTCATTCTTCCTGATGCCCTGTCAAAAGAAGCGCCGGCGTTAAGGCTTTCGTTTTCATACGCTGATTTGCTTTTGATAATTCCGCAACCCTGGTAATTCTTCGCAAGCATAATGACTGTAAATAACAGTATCGCCGCCGCCGCGCCTATCGCGCCGAACAGTTTTTCTCTTTTTGATATCATCGTGGCCCTCCCCGGGTTTTTAGATTTTCCTATATAAAAGTGAGCGTTGTCAAGTGTGCCTGATCAGTTTGTCATTTCCAATCGGACGAGCGTTGAATATTGGAGTTCAAAGTAAGAATAATGGCGGGGCGTCCCACATAAATGCAAACTCATTCATAATCTCATTGCCTAATACGATTCATAAAAGCAGGACAAAAATAAAAAGACGCTGATTTATTATTTTATTTGTCATTCCGAAGCCGGAGCCTGCCCTGAGCAAAGTCGAAGGGTGAGGAATCTTATTCATTATTTATTGAGAGCTCCCTCCGGTCGCAATACTTATGGGCTCGGCGCCTCCGACTATCCGTCCGATCATCGTCCGGATTCTCCGGCGCCTCGCATAAGAGACGGTCGCGGAATGCCCTCTGTTCGCTCAACCGCCGGAGCTCCTTCGGAGCTTCGGCTTTCGCTCTCCGCCCTCTTCGAGACAGGGGCAAGCGGACGGCGGCGCTTGCCCCTGTCTATGATTTACCTGCAAAGAACTTTTGGCTGTATTTGTGACCGTTACTTAAGTAAAGTCTCAAAATGCGGAATATAGACAGTTATCAACAGTGAGCACAGATATATCTTGACATTACCAAAATTATTTACAATACTGGAGAATAAAGGTAACCAACGGTAAAAGAAGAAGTGTTGTGGATATAGTTCTTAAGGGGAGAGCATGAGCGAAAATAATAAAGAAACACAAAAGGAGTGGGAGTGGATGAAACTCAAAGAAACGGCTGAGTATCTGCAGATTAGTCAAACGTCTCTTTATCGGATGCTCACATCTAAAAAGATACCTGCATCAAAAGTCGGCCGGCAATGGCGCTTTAACCGCACCAGAATAGAACAATGGTTAGAAACTGAGGATATAATGCTTAAGGATGTAGTCGAGAATAATAAAGGGGAGGAAAATTAAGATGTTTAAAAAGTACCTAATATTGATTGTCATCTTTTCGCTTATGTATAAGGTATCTTTTGCTCAGGAAAAAATCACAAGAAAAATAGTATCTGAAAAACTTATTGCTCAAATGGATTGGTTGACTATGAAAATCAAAACTTTCGCAGTAAGTCCCGACAGCAAGCGTGTGGCTTATGGGGGTAAGATAGGCTATAAGTGGTTAGTGGTCGTAGACGGCAACGAGGGCAAGAAATATGATGGCATCGACATCGGCATTAGAAGGATTACCTTTGACTCCTCTAATAGTTTGTATTATCTTGTCTATAGGGTTGCAAGCATTTCTTTAGTGAATGAAGAAATACAGAAACCGCAGTAAGGAAAAAGCTGATGCCTTTGATTTTCCGTTATCAGCTATAAGTTATACTTTCAGTCAGGAGGAACCAAAATGAGTTTAAAGCAACTGCTCAAAGATCAGAAAATACGCATAGATGACCACAGTCGGGGTTCTGGGCAACCAATTGAACCCGAGAATGTGCATCTTCATAAGAGTTTTACTGGTAAAAAAAATAAGGGGAAGAAAATTATAATATACATTAATCGGCCAAATAATAATATAGAATTTTATGGTAATTTTAGTGGAAATGAGAAGGATAAAATAATGAGTGAAATACGGCGTGTACTCAGTAGGGATAAAGCAAAATTAAAATTACTCATCGATATGATTTTTGAAGCTTTGGCTATTTGGAGAAATAATAATATAGGGATAGAAAAGGCAAGAGAGATTGCAAATAATTTAGCTGCTCAATTTGGCTTGGGAGCGATGATTCACGAGGAATTTGTAAATCGAATAGAAGGAAAACTAAAGGAAGTTATTAGCATCCATTTAGATGAACAAAAAAAGACTTATTGGATATCACAAAGAAAAGACCGTATTTTGGCCGGAGATGGAAGAGTTAGCTTTATCAAGTAGCAGCATAATGTTCTGTGTTTTTTAAAAGGGAGAAAAAATGAGTAAAAGTTTAGGATTGAAAATTGTGTGTGGGTTGGTTTTTGTTTTGTTGATTTCCGGTTGTGTGACAATTTCTACTCGCCCCATTTCTCCTTGGGGTGCTGCATGGGGCAATAATGTTAAGGCGCTCAGAAAAGTAATCAAACAAGGAGCAGATGTAAATAAGGAACATAATCAGTGGGGAACAGTATTGATGGCGGCGGCCGAAACTAATTCTCTGGAAGCAGCAAAGTTGCTGATAGAAAAAGGAGCCGATGTAAATAAGAAACATAATAACTTCGGAACAGCATTGATGGTAGCAGCCAAGTATAATTCCTTAGAAGTAGCAAAGTTGCTGATAGAAAAAGGAGCTGATGTTAATGCAAAGATGGAAAATGGCTGGACCGCATTGATGGCGGCGGCCGAAATTAATTCTCTGGGAGTAGCAAAGTTGCTGATAGAAAAAGGAGCTGATGTAAAAGCAAAAGACAAAGATGGCTGGACAGCATTGATAGTAGCAGCAAATTGGAATTCCTTAGAAGTAGCAAAGTTGCTGATAGAAAAAGGCGTTGATGTAAATATAAAAAGCAACAATGGCTGGACCGCATTGATGTTGGCACACGACCGTGATGTAATATATTCCTTAGGAGGAATAGCAAAATTATTGATAGAAAAAGGAGCAAACATTAATGCGAAAAATAATAATGATGGGACAGTATTGATGGCGGCAGCCGGGTATAATTCCTTAGGATTAGTCAAGTGGCTGATAGAAAAAGGAGCGGATATTAATGCAAAGCAAAAAGATGGTGAGACAGCATTGATGTTGGCAGCAGCCGAGAATTCCTTAGAAGTAGCGAAGTTATTGATAGAAAAAGGAGCGGATATTAATGCAAAGCAAAAAGATGGTGAGACAGCATTGATGT
>VMTH01000038.1 GCA_013791745.1 Candidatus Omnitrophota bacterium | reverse complement strand
TCCCTCTTATGTGAAAAGGATCCTCGTCACCGGAACAAACGGAAAATCAACCGTCACTTCCCTGATAGCGGCCGTGCTTTCCTCGGCGGGAAAAAACGCCATTGCCGGCGGAAATATAGGGATACCGGTGACGGAACTCCTGAAAAAATTCAAAAAAAACAGCATCCTCGTAGCCGAAGTGTCGAGCTATAATCTTGAAAAACATCTTTCACGCAAAGCTTTCGGGGCTGATGTGAGTATCCTCCTTAACATAGACAGCGACCATCTTTCAAGATACAGGAATATGGCCGAATACGGCGCTGTTAAAAAGAGCATATTCGCCGGTATCAGGCGCGGGGGCGTGGGCATAAGCGGAATCGCGGGATCGCCCGGCTCCGATATCCTGAGACTCGGGAAAGACATATATTTCCGGGGAAACACCATGCGATTTTCGCCGAAAGCCGCAAAAAAATTCCGCGCTTCTCAAGAGCTCATTTATGAAAAAGAAAAAATGAAACTCCTTTTTGACGCCAACAAAACCAACATCCTCGCCGCCGCCGGGGCGGCTATGGCGATGGGTGTCTCCTCCGAAAAGATCCGCAGGGGGGTGTACCGCTTCAGGCCGCTCGCAAACCGCCTTGAATATTCGGGGACTCACCGCGGCAGGATCTTTATCAATGACTCAAAAGCCACGAATGTTTCTTCCGTGCTCTTCGCCCTTAAAAATATAAACAGGCCCCTGATTTTAATAATGGGGGGACGGGACAAGGGCAGCTCATACAATCCTCTGTCCGGACACATGCAAAATGTGAAAACGCTTGTCGTTTACGGCGAGGCCGGCGCGAAAATAGCAAAAGAGCTCAATGGAAAAACTGAGATAACCGCCGCGGAAAAATTCGCTGACGCCTGTCTCAAGGCGCTTAAGAAAAGCTCCCCCGGCGACACAGTGCTGCTGTCTCCGGGGTGCTCATCGTTCGACCAGTTCAAAGATTTTGAGGAGAGGGGGAAAGCTTTCAAAAAATGGATAAAAAATCTTACTTAAAGGAGATCTTCATCCTGATCGCTTATTTTCTGTCAGGCGCCGGCCTCATCATGATCCTTGACATCACTTCGGTAACGAGCTCCTTTGAGCTCAACAATCCCTACTACTATTTTCTCCGGCAGTTGTTATGGCTGGCAGCAGCCAGCGTTATATTTTTCATTCTCTGGGAAATAGATATAAAGACCATGCGCAAGGCGATACCCTGGGCGATGCTGGCGGGGACGATAGTCCTTATCGCCATTCTCATCCCCGGAATAACACGATCGGTAAAAGGCGCGCGCCGGTGGCTGTTTCTTCCCGGCTCTGTCGCGGTGCAGCCGAGTGAATTCCTGAAAGTGATATGGGTTATGTACCTGGCTGATTATCTTGACAGGCACAGGGGCGAACTCGATGATTATAAAATATTAACGGGGCCCATGATCCTGCTTCTCGGCCTGGCGGGCCTCGTGTACAGCCAGCCCGACTTCGGCACAGCTGTCACCCTTATCCTGCTGTTTCTTGTGGTATTTTTTCTGGCTGAGGTTCCGGTGAGCAGGCTGATAGGCATCGTGCTGGCCGGGTTGCCCTTCGCCTACTGGGCCGTGTTCGGGACAGCTTACCGCAGGGACAGGATCACCGCGTTCATGGAACCTTTGAAACACCGGAGCGCCGAAGGCTATCAGCTGACGAGATCGCTTATCGCCGTTGTTTCAGGCGGCGTATTCGGAAAAGGAGCGGGCTCCTCCACTTCAAAACTGCTCTATCTTCCCTGCGCGCACACGGATTTCCTTTTCTCCGTTATCTGCGAGGAATTCGGGATCATAGGTTCTTTTCTGATTCTTTTATTATTCGCTGTTTTTGTTATAATCGGCTTTGAAATGGCAAAGAGGTGCAGGGACAAGTTCTCGAGGATACTCGTGGGCGGACTCACAACTCTCATAGCGCTGGGGGCTTTTGCCAATATCGCGGTGGGACTGGGGCTGCTGCCGACAAAGGGACTGGCGCTGCCGTTCATGAGTTACGGCGGCTCCAACCTCATGGCGACTTACATAGCTCTGGGGCTTATAATAAGCGTTTACATGGAGAGCGCCGAACGGATGCTGGGATGAACGCGAAACAAAAATTGCGCGGGTGTGGTTCAATGGTAGAATGTCAGCTTCCCAAGCTGAAGACGGGGGTTCGATTCCCCTCACCCGCTAAAAAGAAAATATGAAAATTGGAAAAAACGCAAAACAAATACTGGATTTCATACTTTTCCTAAAATTAAAATTGTTTTTTTTCCTACTGACGCCGTGTTCCATACACTTTTTAAACAAACTCGCGGACATAATCGGCTGCTTATGTTACTTTATCTTATTCCCCCGAAGACAAACAGCTCTCTGTAATTTGGATAAAGCTTTCGGCGATCTAAAAACAAAGAATGAAAAGAAAAAAATAGCTATAAAATCTTTTCAGAATTTTGTCAGAGGCGTTTTGGAGATGCGTTATTTTTATTGCCGCGGGACCGCTGAAATAAACCGCAGATTTGAATACAGCGGTCTTGAAAACTACACTGAGGCGCTGAAGAAAGGCCCCGTTCTTTTCATTTCAGGGCACATAGGCCAATTCCCTCTGATGGTGTGCAAATTCATTCTGGATAAATTTGATATGCACCTCATACTCAAGGCAGTATCCAATAAATATGTGGAGAACATGTTTAATGTTTACCGGCAGCGTTTGGCCAAGCCCGATAATATTTTCAAAACTATCATATATTATAAACCGCGTTTTATTGCTTTGAAAAGATCTCTTAAAGAATTAAAAAGCGGCCATTCCCTTTTCATATTTGTGGATCAGCGGTTTTCAAACGGCATAATGACAAAATTTTTCGGCAGAGACGTTCTCACCGCGACGGGTGCAGACACTCTCGCGCGTAAAACTTCCGCAACTGTACTGCCGGCTTTCATTATCCGCAAAGGCGCAAAGCATGTAATAAACATAGGCAAAGCCATTCCCATCGGCAGCGATGAATCCGAAAACACGCAGAAATTCACCGATCAAATTGAAAAAAACATAAGAAACTATCCGGGGCAGTGGTGGTGGTTCCACAGGAGGTGGAGATGACCCCTTCCATCACCGTGATAGATTACGGCCTGGGCAATATCCGGAGCGTCAGCAAGGCCCTGGCGCTGTCGGGAGCGGATGTGCGGGTGAGTGCCGGCATTGAACAAATAGAATCCGCCGACGGTATTGTCCTGCCGGGTGTGGGCGCTTTCGGCAAAGGGATGGACAATCTTGAAAAAGCGGATCTGATAACAATTATTAAATCACAAATAGAGGCCGGGAAACCGTGCCTGGGAATATGTCTCGGCCTTCAGATGCTCTTCAGCGTCAGCGAAGAACACGGCTCCTCGCCGGGTATGGACATAATAAAAGGGAAGGTAAACCTTTTCAGAAACGATCTGAAAATACCACACATGGGCTGGAATAAAGTGAAATTCCAAAACAGTCCCGCGGGTGAGAGCGGGATGTTCGAGGGAATAGCCGACGAAAGCTATTTTTATTTCGTGCACTCCTATCATGTGTCACCGGAAGATGCGGCTCTCGTATCTTCAACAACGGATTACGGCGGTGAATTCGCCTCATCCGTAGTCAAAGACAATCTCTGGGCCGTGCAGTTCCATCCGGAAAAAAGCGGAAAGGACGGATTGAGGATAATGAAAAACTTCATAGCCAAATGCGGGGGAAAAAATGAATGATCCCCAAAAGCGGAAAAGCAGCGCCCTGGCAAAAAGAATAATACCCTGCCTTGACGTTAAAAACGGCAGAGTGGTGAAAGGCGTGAATTTCGTCGACCTGGTGGACGCCGGTGACCCTGTGCAAATCGCCGCCGCTTACGCGCGGGCCGGGGCCGACGAGCTGGTTTATCTTGATATAACAGCTTCCGTGGAAAAGCGGCCTGCGATGCTGGAGATAGTGACGAAAACGGCCGAACAGGTATTCATCCCGCTGACGGTGGGCGGCGGAATAAGAAAACTCTCCGATATCTCAGACCTCCTGAAAGCGGGAGCGGACAAAGTATCCATGAACACATCGGCGGTGGAGAACCCCTCGATTATCCGCGCAGCCTCGCGCGAATTCGGCGCGCAGTGCATCATCACGGCGATAGACGCCAAAAAAACAGCCCCGGGGAAATGGGAAGTCTATACATACGGCGGAAGAAAAGCCACCGGGATAGATGTGATAGACTGGGCAAAAAAAACCGTGGAACTCGGCTCAGGCGAAATACTTCTCACCAGTATGGACAAAGACGGCACGCAGTCGGGTTTTGATATAGAACTGACCGCGGCTGTCTCGAAAGCCGTCAGTGTGCCGGTTATCGCCTCGGGAGGGGCGGGCGAGCTGATCCATCTTAAAGACGCCCTTGATAAGGGCAAAGCCGACGCGGTCCTGGCCGCGTCGATATTTCACTTCGGCAAATTCTCTATCACGGAAACAAAAAAATATCTGCGGGAGAACGGTATTCCCGTCCGCATATAACGCGCCTATTTTGAATAGGGTTTGCGGGGGCAAAGGCCTTTTAAAAAACAGATATCGCAGTCAGGCTTCCTTGCCGCGCAAACGGCGCGGCCGTGTTCTATAAACAGATAGGATATTCTGCCCCAGTCTTTTTTCGGGAATGATCTCATAAGATCCTGTTCAATCTTCAGGGGATCTTTGCAGCCGCTCAAGCCCAGCCTCTGAGACAGGCGCCCCACATGGGTGTCCACGGCTATGCCGAAAATTTTGCCGAAAGCGTTGCAGCTTATGATATTGGCGGTTTTCCGGCCTATGCCCGGAAGAGCGGTGAGATCTTCCATTGTCCGCGGCACTTCACCTTTATGTTTTTTCAGGATTATTTTAGCGGAATCCAAAATGTTTCTGGATTTGTTCCTGAAAAACCCCGTGGAGCGTATGTCATTTTCAAACTCATTTATATCGGCCGAGGCATATTCTTTTACGGACCTGTATTTGGCGAAGAGCTTTTCCGTCACCATGTTCACCCTTTTGTCCGTGCACTGAGCCGAAAGAACCGTGGCCACAAGAAGCTCCCAGGGGCTTTTATATTTCAGGGCTATACGGGCGCGGGGATAATGTTCTTTCAAAAGACGGTATATTTTTAGAGCCTCTGTTTTCATCCCGTATTATAACAAAAATCAAAGCGGCAATTGACAAAAGCCCGTTTTTTTATAAGAATTCTGTCTATGAAAAGAACATATCAGCCACATAAAAAAAAGCGGGCAAGAGTGCACGGTTTTAGAAAGAGGATGCAGACATCTTCCGGAGTGAATGTTTTGAATGCAAGACGCAAGAAAGGCAGAAAAAAACTCACACCGTAATAAATTCACAGAAAATCAGTTTTTCAGATGTTTTGTACTGAGGGATCCTTCGCCGGAAGGGCGTATTCGTTTAAGGATAGCCAAACGCATCATACCTCTGGCCGTGCGGAGAAACAAAATCAAAAGATGGATCAGGGAAGGCTCGCGGACATTGGGCATGGAAGGAAGAAGCGATATATGCGTGACATTGAGAAAGGCGCCGCCGGCCGAATACGGCGAATTTTCGCGGTCTCTGAAAGAGGTGCTGGCGGGATGTTTATGAATTTGTTGAAAAGCGCGGTGAGTTTTCCCGTGAAAATATGGCAGGCCGTTCCGAGAACGCCTTCATGCAGATTCCATCCGTCCTGCTCCAATTACTTCCTTGAGGCTCTTGAAAAATACGGCATCGCGAAAGGTTCTTTGAAAAGTTTTCTGAGATTGATGCGCTGCCATCCCTTCGCCCGCGGCGGCGTGGATCTGCCATAGCGAAGGGTTTGAAAATTTAAGGAGAAATTATTATGAACGATATGGACAAACGCTCGGCTCTGGCGGTAGCCCTCTCATTTATAGTGCTGGCCTTGTGGTGGAGCGCTATTTCCAAAAAACAAAAACCGCCGGAGGAGCGCGCGCCTCAAACAACAAGCACTTCACCGGTCGAGAAAAAAACCTCCGCGGCCCCTGAGACAAAACGCCAGGAAGTTCAGGAAATCCCCGCACCCCGCGAAGAGGATACCCTGGAAATATCAAATTCTTCAATGCGCTGCCTTATAGGGAAAGAATCGGGCGACATACGCCATCTTTTCATCAGGGAAAAAAACGGCGAGGTAGACCTTATCAAAGAGGGCGAAACAAGGCCCTTTCGTTTTTATGCCAACGGCGCGGCGCTTCAAGACCCCGTTGTGATAAAAAGGGGTGCCCAGATACATCTGTCCTACAAAGGAGCCTCGGCCGTTTATTCGCTTAACGACGAATATATGACGATCAATCTGTCTCCGGCCGGAGACGCTCATGTGGAAGCGGCCTGGGCGGGCGGCATAGGCACCGACCCCGAACTTATGGAAGAGCAGGAAAAGCGCAAGCTGCAGCTATTCCATTACAACAACGGCGAAAAAATAAAAAAAATATCTTCTCCCCTGGAAAGCGCCCTGTCCGAATGGGTGAGCGTTTCAAACAGATATTTCCTTCTGGCGTTCTTTCCCTCAGGAAAAACTTCTTTCTCTATTGATCCTAAGCAGACGAATCCGGAAATAGTGTTCTCGCCTGAAGGCAAATCGCTGAAACTGAAAATACTCGCAGCCGAAAAATCCTATTCCGGCTTATCCGCGAGGAAAAACGGCCTTGAGAAAACATTGAACCTCGGGCTCTTTTCCTTTATAAGCGTTTTCTTCATCCACATACTTAATTTCTTTTACGGCATCTTCGGCAATTACGGCTGGTCAATATGCCTGCTGACGCTGATCATACAGATATTCATGTTCCCGCTGACAAAGAAAAATATCAAATCCGCGGAAGCCATGAAACGCATACAGCCCTATGTCAAAAAACTGCAGTCACAGTACAAGGATGACCCCAAACGCATGAACGAGGAGCTGCTCAATCTTTACCGCGTGCAGAAAGTGAACCCTCTCGGCGGATGCCTCCCCGTGCTGATACAGATACCTATTTTCTGGAGCTTGTTCACAATGCTCCAGGGCCTTGTTGAACTCAGAGGCGCTCATTTTATTTTCTGGCTCACCGACCTTTCAAGGCCGGATATGCTTTTCGGCCATCTGCCCGCCTTCCTGCCTTTCATAGGTTCATGGCCGATAGGGCCTCTGCCGCTCCTTATGGGCGCCACGATGTTTTTTCAGCAGAAGTTAAGCATAACGGATCCCACCCAGAAGATGCTGCTCCTTATGCCGCTGTTCTTCACTTTCATATTCCTCAAATTCCCGTCGGGGCTCGTCCTTTACTGGCTGACAAGCAACGTCATCACTCTGGCGCAACACATTTTACTTAAGAAATTAAAATGACCGGAGCGCGGGAACATTCCGCCGGAAAGGCAAAATATTACCCCGACACCATAGCCGCGCCAATCTGCGCATGGGGCCACGCGAGCGTCGGATTAATACGGATAAGCGGGCCCTGCACGGGGAAAATTCTTGAGAAAATCTTCAACCCCGCGGACCATAAAAAAATAAAGGATATCGCCTCGCACAGCGTCACATACGGGCGCATACACGACGGCGGAGAAGTCGTGGACGAGGTTCTCGTTTTTCTTATGCGCAGCCCCCGCAGCTACACGCGCGAAGATGTCGCCGAGATCTCATCGCACGGCGGCCCGGTTATAATAAAAAAAATCTTTAAGCTCATCCTGGAGCATGGGGCCAGAGCCGCCGAACCCGGGGAATTCACAAAACGGGCTTTTTTAAACGGCCGCATAGATCTCATCCAGGCTGAATCCGTCGCCGGTATAATAAGCGCGCGGGGTGAGAGAGCGGCAAAAATCGCCGCGGCCCAGATGGGCGGTAAACTTTCACGAAAATTGGATGAATTGCGGAAACTACTCATAACATCCGCCGCCGAACTCAACGCCGCCATAGATTTTCCCGAAGACGATATTCCGCTGAGCCTGGCAAAAATAAAAAAGGACATTTCGCGAGCGGAGGAAGAGAGCGCCCGGCTGCTTGACGGATATGAGGCCGGACGGCTCTTCAGCGAAGGGGTAAAAATAGTGATAGCGGGAAAACCGAATGTGGGAAAATCCTCACTCATAAACGCGCTCAGCTCATCCGAGCGGGCAATTGTCACAGCCATTCCCGGAACAACAAGAGATATAATCAGGGAAAGCGTTGAAATAGGCGGAATACCCGCTGAACTCTACGACACGGCGGGCTTAAGAAAAAAACCGCGAGGCGTGATAGAAAAAATAGGCATGAACAAAACCATGGACGCCATAAATAAGGCGGACATTATAATCTTTGTTTTCGACGCTTCAAAAAAAGCCGATGAGCAGGACATGAACATCATCCGTATGCTGGAACCCTTCCGTAAAAAAACAATCATGGCCGGAAACAAAATAGACCTCGGCAGAAAAGAACAACCAAAAAAAATGGCAGCACGCCCTGTTTACATATCCTGCCTGAAAGACCTCGGAATAAGCGGCCTCAAAAAACATCTGGCCAGGCATCTCGTTTCGGGCTCCTTTATTTCCGAAGACGACACCCTCCTCACTTCCGCGCGTCAGGCCGATTGCCTGAAAAACTGTCTTTCCCAAATCAAAGAAGCCCGCGGGATCCTCTCCCGAAGGCCCGCTGAAAGCGTCTGGCTCATTGAAAAGGCCCTCGCCGAACTTGACAAAATAACCGGCCGGGAATTCAGGGAAGAGATGATAAACGAGATATTCTCAAAATTCTGTATAGGCAAATAATGGCAGAGGTTTGGCTGGATAAGTCCCCGAAAAGCGCTTTTTCGCTAGACGGAAAATTTTTAACGGATAAAAAATCTAAAATTCCGCAACTCGCCCCGGCTTAATGCCGTGGCTCAGACAAGCGGAATTTCTTTACGCTTTTTTCTCCTAAATTTTCCTATATCGCTCTAAAGCGTCTTTTCGGGGACTTTTCAGAGTTTCAGGCTAATTTCTTTTTGAATATTTTTGTAAGGTCTTCGGCTATCTTGGTTATTTCTTTATGGGAAGGCCCTTCCACCATGATCCGCAGAAGGAGCTGGGTGCCGGAGTATCTGATAAGGACTCTGCCGCGGCCCGCGAGCTTCGCGGACGCCTCGTCATATGTTTTTTTGAGCTCAGGCACCTTTTTGAAATCCGCTCTTTTGCCCACGGGCAAATTGATGAGCACCTGGGGATATCTTTTCATAACTTTTCTCAATTCCGAAAGTTTCTTTTTTGTATGCTTCATCACGGAAATAAGCTGGAGCGCCGTGAGAAGTCCGTCTCCGGTGCTGTGATGATTGAGAAAAATAATATGCCCTGAATCCTCGCCGCCTATGACGGCTCCGCGCTTGTACATCTCTTCAAGAACATATTTATCCCCGACCCTCGTCATGGAACTCCTGATCCCTTTCTGCTCGAAATATTTACGAAGGCCGTAATTGGACATGACCGTTCCCACCACGAAATTGTTTTTGAGCTGTTTCTGTTCTTTCAGAAAATTGGAAACAATGGCTATTATCTCGTCGCCTGAAACTATATGGCCTTTTTCATCAATCGCGATGAGCCGGTCGCCGTCGCCGTCAAAAGCAAATCCCGCGTTCGAGCGCTCTTTTAAAACTATGTTAGCGAGCTTTTCAGGATACAGGGAACCGCAGTTCTTATTGATGTTGGTCCCGTCCGGGCTGATGCCCACGGCTTTAACCTCCGCGCGGAGTTCGTTGAAGATCATCGGGGCTATTTTATAAGTGGCGCCGTTTGCGCAATCGAGTGTGACCTTCATTCCTTCCAGAGAAAAATCCCGCGGAAGTGAATTTTTCAGGAATACTATGTAACGCCCGAGAGCGTCATCCACACGGACATTCTTCCCTATCCGCGAAGACACGGGGAGAAGGTGGTGTATGTTTGCCGAAAGCGCTATCTTTTCTATTTCCTTTTCCGCGGAATCCGAAAGTTTCATGCCCTCGGAGTTGAACACTTTGATGCCGTTGTCCATATAGGGATTATGCGAGGCGGAAATAACCACGCCGGCATCCGCGTTGATGTTTTTTGTCAGGAACGCTATTCCCGGAGTGGGCATAGGCCCCACAAGCAGGACATCCCCGCCCATTGCCGTGATCCCGGCGGCGAGCGAACTCTCAAGCATATATCCCGAAAGCCGGGTGTCTTTGCCTATCAGTATTTTCGGGCGGTGAGATTTTGTCTTCTTGAAATAATTCGCCAGAGCGCCGCCAACTTTCATAATATGAAAAGGCGTCATCGGGCTTTTGTTGGCCACGCCCCTAATTCCGTCCGTTCCGAATAATCTCATTTTCTGCCCTCCAACTCGAGTGTCCCCATATTCCATTTGATTATTGTTCCGTTTTCCCATGTTCCGCGGACAGTAAAATTAGGGTATACCATGCAATTTTTACCAAGTATGGTTCCCGGCATCATGACCGAATTGCATCCGGTTGAGACGCCGTCTCCGAGAATGGCGCCGAATTTTCTCAATCCCGTATTAATTTTATGCCTCGTATCCGGATTTATAACATTTATTATATCCTCACTCAGCTTAAAATTAGCAAGCTTTGTACCCGCTCCAAGATTAACACTGCCGAGTATACTGTCTCCTATATAAGCAAAATGACCGGCTTTGCTCTTACCCGTCATTATCGCGTTTTTAATTTCAGTCGTGTGGCCGATAACGCATCCGGGGCCGGTGATGACCTTGCCCCTTATGTAGGCGCCCTGCCGCACCTCGCTCTTCTCGCCTATTATGACCGGGCCCGTTATCATAGCGCCGGGCTCGACGACAACTCCCGGGCCAAGTTCTATGTTGTCATCCATAAGAAGAGCGCCCGCGTGAACGACCGCGCCGTTTTCAAGCACTTTTTTTTCTGTTATAAGGTCACCGCCATTTCTGATGTCGCTCACATTCGGCTTTATGTGTTTCTTAATGTAACCGCCGATCAGCGGCAGCACTTCCCAGACAGTTTCAACATCCTTAAAAATCTCCCTGTGGGGAAAACCGCTCAGGTCAAAAAAATCTTCAGCTTTAAAAGTCAATGTTCACATCCTGTCGTTCTCTGCTTGATATTTTGAAAAGATCAGCGTCTTTATATCCCACGAAAGACGCCAGCATAGCGTCCGGCAGCTGGTGTATCCTTATGTTATAGACATTCACGCTGTCGTTGTAGAATTCCCTGCGGTCGGCTATCTGGTTCTCTATCTGCGTTATCCTGCTCTGCAGATGCGCGAAATTCTCGTTCGCTTTCAGTTCCGGGTATTTTTCCGAAAGAGCGAAGAGCTTTCCCAGGGCGCCGCTGAGCATATTTTCCGCCTGGCCCTGCTCGGCGACGGTGCCCGCGTGAATGCAGGCGCCGCGGGCTTTTATCACATCAACAATCGTTGATTTCTCGTGCCCCATATACCCCTTGACGGTTTTCACCAGCTTCGGGATCTCATCATACCTCTGCTTTAAGAGGACATCGATGTTGGACCAGGCCTTATCCGCATTTCTTTTGAGCACCACAAGATTGTTGTAAATCTTGACTATGTATATCACCACCGCGGCAAGCGAGCCCCAGAGCAGAATATCTATAATATAATCCATAAGCCTGACCCTCCTCTAATATTTCCTGAATATTAGCAAATTTTACCTTTCACACAAAAGCCGCGCACTAAGTTAATAATCCCAATAAAGCGCTTTAAAGCGATATAGGAAAATTTAGGAGAAAAAATCGTAAAGAAATTCCGCTTGTCTGAGCCTCGGTGCTAAGCCGGGGCGAGTTGCGGAATTTTAGATTTTTTATCCGTTAAAAATTTTCCGTCTAGCGAAAAAGCGGTTTTTGGGGTTATATACATCCGCATTTTATTTTTCGATAAGGCCTGATGAGCGCAAGAGGCCGAGAAGAAAATATGAAGAAACCGCGAACACGACAATGCCCCCGGAAATAAAAAAGAAACTTTTCAGCGCGAAGCCGCTCAAAAGTTCCTTCTCGCTTTTATCGGATATGAGCATCTTTTCAGCGTTTCTCCCCGACACCGCCACATCGCAGAGGTCATCAGCGCCTTCTTCAAGCGCGATCGCTTTTTTAATGTCCTCCACCGCCATCATCCATTCGTGATCGTCCAGATTGCCGTCGCCGTTTAAATCATATTTCGCGCGGGATTCGGCCGAGGCCTTGATCTCCTTGAGCCGCGTCAGGAGCTTCTCCTTTCTCCCTGCCATCACATCGCGGCTTTTGCCGGCATAGCCTATGGCATAGAGCTGTTCGCCGGGAGACACATACCATTCGCTGTATCTTTTCGCGCCGTCACCATAACCTTCCGAATGATAGTATTTTCTTTCAAGTATGCTGTCGCAGTTAAAGGGCTCTATCAGCACGGTGCCTGTTGAATCCTTGATGTAAAAAGGCGTTATGCTCTGGCCCTCGGCGATCACCTTCCAGGCCCGGCGGCGGTTTTCGCCGTGGCCTGTCACGGTCAGTTTCTCCACTTTGTATTTATAGAACACGCAGTTGATTCCGTTGAGTTTTGTCTCCAGCGGATACTTCGCGGCGGAGACGCCCTTAAGTTCCACTATGCCCATGGGCATGGAGCGTATTTTTGAGGTGGGTATGTTCTCTATCATGCTCTTGATGCCGAATAGCTCCCATCCCCAGAAGAACATGAAAACACTCAGCACAAGAAGCGTAGCCAGCGCTATGAGAAGCTTCAGCTCGTTTTCCCCGAGCTTTATGTTACCGCCCAGAAACAACAGGGAGACAATAATGAGAACAGCAACAATGCCGGCGTTTCTGATCACCTGATTTATTCTCGGCTGAAAATCCATATTAAGCGGAATTGAACAGGCCGCATTCATTCTTGAAATCGCAGGCGCCGCAATAGTTGTTCCGGCGGGGCCGGAAATCGCTCTCCCCCGCCATGCGGTCCGCTGTCATCTCAATGCGCTGTTTTATTCGTCCGACGTCAAAACGGTTCACGTCATAAGTCACCTTTTTGGCGTGCCTCAGAAAAATATACGAAACCGCCGTTATCTTTTTCCTGAAATATTCGGTACAGCCGATGTAGTATATGGGAAGCTGAAGATCCCTCTCAAGCGTTTCCTTCTCGGGTATCTGCCTGTGCGTTTTATAATCTATTATCTCAAAACCGCCGCCGTTCCTGTGTATCCTGTCTATAAAGCCCCCCACCTGATGGCGGCCAGCGGAAAACGAGAATTGCGGCTCCACGCGCCAGGCGGGGCTGAAATCACCGCGGACAAAAACCTCGTAGTAATTCTCAAGTATCTGTCTGCCCTCCTCAAAAGCGCGCTCGCTTTCCTCACTGCTGTAGCCCTCGCTCTTCCAATGCCGCCTGAGCGCGGAAATAAGATTTTCTTTCGAGGGCTTCTTCAGCCCCAGCCAGTACGAGAGGCGGCCCGAATAAAAATCCTCAAGAGCCGCGTGCAGGGAATGGCCGAAGGAAAAATACTTTTTGTAAGGAGTCTTCACCCTGTCGATATAAACTTTCTTATACGAATACGGGCATTTCTCATAAGCGCTCAATTTTGAATAACTCAGGCGCATTTATTCGCCTCCGGCTTTCACAATAGCGTCCGTCATAGCCGCGACTCTCTTCATAGCTCCGACATCATGCACCCTGATCATATCCGCCCCGTTCATAATGGCGGCGGCCACGGCAGCGGCGGTCCCTTCCAGCCTGTCATTCTCCGGAAGGTTCAGCGTTTTGCCGATAAAAGACTTGCGCGAGACCCCGGCCAGCACGGGCCTGCCGAGTTCTTTTAATTCAGCGAGGCGCTGGAGTATTATGAGATTGTGCTCAACAGTCTTGCCGAACCCGATTCCAGGATCCACTATTATCATGTTCTCGCTGATGCCCGCCTCAAGAGCGCCCTTGATAGCTTTGCGCAGATATTCCTTTATGGAATCCATCACATCGTCATAGACGATCACGCCATCCTGCATATTTTCAGGTATCCCTTTGATGTGCATGAGTATGGCCGGCACCCCGTATTCGGATACTATTCCCGGCATCTTCTTATCAAACTGAAAAGCGCTTATGTCATTTATCATGGCGGCGCCGTTTTCCAGGGCGGCTCTTGCGACTTCCGATTTGTATGTGTCAATGGATACGGGAACATCAAATTTTGAAGACAGCTCTTTTATGAGAGAGGCCGTCCTTTTTATTTCTTCTCCGGCATCTATCGCTTTGGCCCCGGGACGGGTTGACTGACCGCCGACATCAAGAATGTCGGCACCCTCTCTGATGAAACGCCCGGCCTGGCGGAGAGCCTCATCATCTGAATTGAGGCCGTCGCCCGAAAAAGAATCCGGCGATGTGTTGATGATACCCATTATAAAAGTTCTTTCGCCGAAGGGGATGGCGTATTTTTTTCCGCTCGATCTGCTTGTCCAATCCATGGAATTATTTTAGCAAAAAAACACAAAAATGTTATAATGGCGGCGTGATTAAACTTATTTCTCTTATCTACGGCGCGGCAACCGGGATAAACCGCTTTCTTTTTGAAAAAGGTTTACGCAAAAAAGCGATAATGCCGGGTTTTGTGATTTCTGCCGGCAACATATCCGCCGGCGGCACCGGGAAAACGGCGTTTGTCATTGATCTGTGCCGGATGCTGGGCGGTAAAAAGAAACCAGCCGTCATAACCCGGGGATATAAAGGAAAAACAAAAGGCCCCGCACAGGCGCAAACAGGCTCCGGGGCGGCTGAACTTTTCGGTGATGAAGCCGTGATGATGGCGGAAAAACTCGCCCCGACACCCGTCATCGTCTCCAAAAACAGAATTAAGGGAATAAGATACGCGCGTAAAAAATTCAAAAGCGGCATTTTCATCCTTGATGACGCCTTCCAGAATTTCACAATGGGAAAAGACAGGGACATAGTGATTGTTGACGCCCTTTCTCCCTGGCGGGGCCTTATGAGGGAAGGGAAGCGCGCTCTCAGGCGGGCCGATATGATCGTCATCAGCAAATCAAATCTCGCCGAAACGCGGGATGTGGAAAAATTGAAGGAACAAATACGCTCTTTTACAAAAGCTCCCGTTATAAGCTCGGAACTGAAACTCAGCGGTATCATGGATATAAAGACTTCGGAAAAAATATCCGCTGTATCCCTGGAGAACAAGGAGCTCGGGGCCTTCTGCGGCATAGGGAAACCCGATTCTTTCAAAAGATTCCTTGAAAAAAACGGGATCGCCTTACAACAGTTCATATCTTTCGGCGATCATCATGATTACAGCGGCTCCGACATTGATAAGCTGGACAAGAATCTCACATGGCTGACAACGGCAAAAGACGCCGTGAAGCTCGGGGGACTTTCTTCGCCCGCCGACATACTAAGCGTTGAAACGGAATCCGCATACAGCGAAGACATCGTAAAGCTCATTTTCCCCGGGGGCGGAGAGAACAAAGCCGTGCTGCTCGACCGTGACGGCACACTGAATATCGATCCTGGTTATGTAATAAAGAAAAAAGACCTGAAACTCTTTCCTGAAACGATCCCCGCCCTCAAAAAACTTTCTGACGCCGGTTATCTCCTTATAATAGCAAGCAATCAATCGGGAATAGGCAGAGGTTATTACAGCTTGAATCAGGTGAAGAAATTCAATAAAGCCCTGACAGACAAACTCGCCGGGAACGGAATAAACATATCGGGCATATACATCTGCCCCCACAGGCCTGACGAAGAATGCGCCTGCAGAAAACCGGAAGCACTGCTTTTTGAAAAAGCCATAGACGACTTCGGCATTGATG
>VMTH01000037.1 GCA_013791745.1 Candidatus Omnitrophota bacterium | reverse complement strand
TCGTTCACCCGCCCTCCTTACGGAGGCCTTTCGCTCTCAGCCTCTGCGATACAGGGGCAAGCACCGCCGTTCGCTTGCTCCTGTATCTGTTCCTCGATAAGCGAAGATGGGAGCATTTGAAACTTTTGTCTGTTTTTGTGGAACTGTTTTTTTAATTGTTTGACAAATCCCTTGATGTCTTAGGAGGTGGCGGGGTTCAGTATTTTTATGTAAGTTGTCCTTTTTTAGGATTTATAGTATATAATACACAAATAAACTATGATCAAAATATTAAATATTAATGTCCGGAATAAACATTTTGAGTATGCGGTAATAGCGCTGCTTTTACTGATACTGTTTTTAGCTATTGTCATAGATGTATACCCTAATGGGATTTCAATAAAAAAGATTTTCCAGATATATATGCTTAAGATGCCTGTAATAATACTGATGATTCTGAATATAGTTTATAGGTCAATTACATATGTGTTATACAAATCTAGAGGTGACAGATCTTTTACTCCCGGAATCAGCATAGTTATTCCTGCCTATAATGAAGGAAGCATGATAAAAAATGCAATTGAATCAGCTTTTTATGCAAACTATCCGGACGTTAATAGAGAAGTCATCTGCATAAATGACGGGTCTACTGACGATACGTTGAAATATATAAATGAAGCAAGGACAATATTCGGGACTAAACTTATCTTTATAGATTTTGAAAAAAATCAAGGTAAAAGAGCCGCCCTGGCGGCAGGATTCAAAACCGCAAAAAATGAAATTATAGTGACTCTGGATTCAGACAGTGTGCTTGAAAAAGACTCATTATTGCATCTTGTGATGCCTTTCACCAATCCTGAAGTGGGTGCAGTAACTGGCAGCGTCAAGGTATTTAATAAGACAAAAAACCTGCTTACGCGAATGCTTGGAGTACGCTATATTATGTCGTTCGATTTTTTAAGGGCCACACAGTCAACAATAAATACTGTTTTCTGCTGTTCGGGTGTTCTTTCGGCATACCGAAAAAGTATTCTTGATGAAGTGACAGGCGCATGGCTGAATCAGACTTTTCTGAACGAACTCTGCACTTACGGCGACGACAGGTCTTTGTCAAACTTTGTAATACGCCATGGCTATAATACCGTTTACGCTCGAAAAGCTTCGGTAAAAACGGTGGTTCCGGAAAATATACCGAAATTGATGAAAATGCTTGTTAGATGGAATAAAAGCTTTATCAGAGAAAGCCTTGTTTTTTTTCAGTTTGCTTTTACCAAGTACAGAACTAAGAACCGGTTTCTGCCTCTTGTCGATTATTTTCTGCAGGTCTCCTTGTTTATTATACAGTTTTACTGTTATGCGCTGATGCTCTATTTAGTAATACTGGTTCCGCTTATTATATTTAAATATATTGCCGGAATTGCCGTCGTAGCCTCGATGTATCTGCTTATTTATCTTAGGTTTGAAAGACGCGTTGATTTCATATATGGCATCTTATACGCCTATCTTACATTTTTTTTGTTGTTCTGGACAATCCCCTACGCTTTTCTAACCTTAAAAAACAGATCATGGCTGACCCGGTAGCGCCAAGAAAATATCAAAAAACTCTTAGATGTAATTTCGCATTTTAGAAAATGCTTATAAATTTATTTATCCATAAAGCAAATAATGTGCTCGTCTTTACCGTTATCTGGTAATGACAAAAGCGATATAGCCGCCATATAAACACACAGAAACAACTCCTTCCCACCTGTCCAATCTATGCTTGTGTCCCGTAAACATAAAAATAAAAAGCAGGAAAGATGTCAGGATCGTTATTAGCACATCAATAGCAATCTCGGCATTAAAAGCAAGCGGAGTTATAATTGAACTTATACCCAAGACAAAAAAAATATTAAAAATGTTAGAGCCGATAACATTGCCAACAGCTATATCACTGTTCTTTTTATATGCAGCTACCGCTGATGTCGCAAGTTCCGGTAAAGACGTCCCCAGAGCGACTATGGTTAGCGCTATTGCTGATTCGCTTAATCCAAAATTCAAAGCGATCCGCACCGCAGAATCAACAACCCAGTCGGCGCCCAATCCTAACAGAATAAGGCTTATAATAAGCAACAATACTGTTTTTAAGAGACCATAAGTTTTATAAGTTGCACTCTCTCCCTCGACTTCAATTACTCGCGCATTGTTTATCGAATAGTAAATGAACATGAAAAAAAAGAAAATTAGTATCATCCCGTCTGTACGAGTTAATAACGACATATTATTTTTATCTATGATTTTATCACTAACCAAAACACCTAACACCAATCCGGCCAATAAACTGAAAGGGATTTCTTTCCATACGGTGCTTTGCGACATTTTCAAAGGATATATAATTGCTGATATTCCCAGAATCAGAAAAACATTAGCTATATTACTGCCCAGTACGTTTCCAATGGCAATATCGGTGTTACCTTTAATGCTTGCTAAAACATTTACAAATAATTCCGGTGCGGACGTTCCGAATGCCACTAATGTAAGTCCAATTACTAGTTTTGATATATTAAACTTTTCAGCTAATGAATTAGCTGCGTTTACAAGCAGATCCGCTCCTTTTATAAGTGCGGAGAAACCGGCAATAAGCATTACATATTCAAGCATAAAATAATTCTTGCGGTCTAGTTCCTGTTCTTTGGAGTTGCATAAAAATCCAGGCCCCTGCCGAGCAGGAGTCTTGTCTGGGCGTCAACTGCCGGGGCAGACCCTAATATCGCCGATATGACAGGGAGCAGCAGCCACTGGAATACAAAAGATACATATCTTAATGCAGATACTTCTTTAGGACGAGGCGGAAGAAATTCCATGCTTATGAAAATACTGAGAAGCAAAATAACGTTTAGCGCACTAAAAAGGGTACTGTTTATATATGAGATGTTAAACAATATCAGCGCATCCTGTTTAGCTAGCCGCGCCCAGAATAAGAGCGCAGGAGTAACAAAACTGTTAATTATTGACCATGTAGCCCAGTTAATGTGATTATCAAGAATTTGAAAAAGCTTACTGAATTTTACTTTCAAAGGAATATGCTTGTTTTTCAATAAGTTTGACCCGAGATCAGCAAAGGTTTCTACTCCCCATGCCCCCCTTCGTTTTTGTCTGTATTGAACAGCGATTGTGTGAAACATATTTTTACCTACAGTGACCTTACCCCTAAATGTGGCCACCTTTAATTAGAGTATACCATATTCCTCAGCAAATTCATTAGGCGATAAATTGTTTAAAGAACTGTGTGGTCTAACACTGTTGTAATCTAGTCGCCAATTTTCAATTAGTTCTCTTGCCTGCAATATATTTGAAAACCAGTTTACATTCAGGCACTCATCTCTGAATTTACCGTTGAAGCTTTCAATATAAGCGTTCTGCGTTGGTTTTCCCGGTTAGTATCTATTTTGTTCTAAATCGTA
>VMTH01000036.1 GCA_013791745.1 Candidatus Omnitrophota bacterium | reverse complement strand
GCAGAAGCTCAAAAGAGGCCGAGTCGCGAACACTTATAAAAGCGGTGAGTTTCAGCGCCATGCGGAGGATGGCTTTGTTGAGAGGTTTACGCACCTCAAATCCGGAATCGAGCAGAAAGACCGGTTTGGACAGCAGGGCCGATGCAAAAATCACACACGCGTAGAAAAAAAGAGACAGCGTAGATGTCTCATCCTGGAAAACACTTCCGCCGGGAAAGACGACAGCGTCTGACTTCGCGATCGAGAGAAAGACTGATAACGGTTTTGTTTTCATGCGGGGGATAGATGAGATGCTCCAGGCGCTCATGCGTGAGATGAAAATATCCCTGATCAGCTCATCGCCGAAATTGCCGTAGCCGAAATATCCGGCGGCAAATATTTTTTTGGTCACTTATGATCTATGAATTTGAAAAAGCCGTCAGCGGCGATCAATAAAGCTCCCAGCAATGCCCCCAGAGCGATACCGTTGACGGTTCTGAACAGGCATATTCCTATCGGTGAGTGTATGTGCGCGAAGGTGTTTATGATGGACACCTGGCCGATCAGCCCGAGGATGATGAGAGGCCGGAAATGTATTTTTTTTATTTTCAGGGCCTTGGCATAAAAGTAAAAACCCATTATCATCAGAGGATGTCCGACGGCGAATTCTTTAAAACGCGGGCGAGCGAAGAAAAATTTTTCAAGGGCCTCCCTCACTTCCATTTCAAAAGGAAGCACAAAACTCATCTTGTTGGAGCTTCGCAGGATCATGAGGAGCAGAAACACGGCTATGCCTATCCCGAAAAAAAGGTGCCGCACCTCGAGCCGTTTGTGCCACAATCTGCTCAGGCTTGTTGAAAAATAGCTCCTTTCACGCCCGTAAAGGATGACAAAAGCCAGGGCGGGAGGGAGTATAAGAGACAGTTTCACCCCCCTGAATGTGTTTATCTTCACCATAAAATCGGTGGATGAGAGGATCGCCGAAACGAAAACCCCGCCTAGCAGCGAGATAAATGAAACTTTCAGGAAAAGCCATAATGCTCCCGCCAGAGGTGGCAGCGCCGGTTTCGTCCATGTTTTGGATATGGCCAGCACCGGAAATGTCACCGTGGCCAGAAACGCGATAAAAAGCCGCCATGAGGTAGAAGCGGAAAAAAATATTGAGCAGGACAGAGCTATGACGACATAGGCAATTTCAAACTGGCGTCCTGTGTTGGCTATAACAGATAAGAGCCAGAGGGCTCCGGCAAGCGTCGCGAGGCTTATAAAAAGAAAGGAGTAGGAATCCCCGTTCCACAAAGGAAGAGCGGTGAATTTGCCGCTCCTGAAAGAATTCTCCGACAGGCCGCGTTTGATGGCGCCGGCGTAAGCGAGGAATTCCGAATAAGTCTCTTCGGCGGGATGGATGTAGACGAGCTGTACATTTCTTTCTCTTACGCTCCTCAGGCAGGCCTTAATTTTCACCGACGCGTTTTTGCCCTTAGGGGAAAAGCAGAGGAATGTCTTTCCGAGTTTCGCGGCCGTCTCCCCCGCGCCGGCTATCTGGGCGAACTCCACTGTGCCGAAAGCCATGTTCAGTTCCTCCGCTTCCTCGGCGAGTTTTTCGGCTGTTCCGGGGATCCTGTTTCCCGAGGGCAGAATACCGGTCAGCTTTTCATCGCCGGCCTATTTGTCGAAAAGAGTTTCAATCCATCCGTCCGTTACCAGCGGGTCATGGCTGGGCCTGAGGATATAATTGAATCCCGCCGCTTTGACCGCGTTCACTTCTTCTTCCCAGAACCCGAGCCCTATGTTTTCCACGGTGAGTTTGTCCGCGCGCGCTATCACGAGATAATAGCGCCCCGTGTAAGTGCCGACAACAGACACTCCGGGAAGTTTTAGCAGCAGCGCGGTTTTGATCATCATGCCCAGAGAGGGATTTTCGGTAAAGATATAGGTATAGCCCGCCTTGTTCGCGATTTGCTGCGACTCGAGGAAATCGGGCGAGCGGTTGAAGATGTATTTCCATTTGTTCACCTCTCTGCCGTCGGCGAGGATGACCAGCCCCCTGTCATTCAGTTCCCGGACGGTGGATTCTTCCACTCCGACGCTTGTGATCCCGACATCTTTGAGCTCGGGCATTATTTCCGCGGCGCTTTTACCGGAGATACCCGCGAGGCGCCGTATGTCGGTGAGATCTACGGCCGTCTCAATAATGTTGAGTGTTTTTTCGAGCTCTATTCTTCTGGAGAGTACAAAAATTGAAAAAGCAAAACCCAGCGAAAGAAAAAAGAATATAACGTTATTTTTTCTCATTGCGCGTTAATTACCGCCGATGGCGTCAGGGATTGCGTTTTTTTTCAATAATCTTCACCGCTTCAATAGCCATCCGTATGGCCTCGTCCACTCCCACTTTTTTCGCGATGGGCTGGTCATCATAGGTAAGGCCTATGATGGCGAGGACTTCTCCGGCGTAAACCCTTCTGATGGATGCAATGACAAAAAGCGCCGCCGATTCCATGGAGGTGGCCAGAACATTTCCCTTATACCACGCGTTCCACATTGCTCTTGTGTTCCCGCACAGAGGCAGCTCGTCCATGTCGGCCCCCTCGGTGTAGAAAGCGTCTTTACAGTGCGATATGCCCGTGTGATATTTTATTTTCAGTTTGTTGCCCGCTTCAACCAGGGCCTGCGTCACGCCGAAATCCGCCACGGCCGGATAGCTGAGGGGTATGTACTGCCGCGTTGTTCCCTCTTCGCGCACGGCCGCTGTGGAAATAACAACATCGCCCAGCCCCACCTCTTTTTGAAGTGATCCGGCGGTGCCTATGCGTATGAAAGTGTCAGCGCCGCATTTTATGAGCTCTTCAACGCAGATGGCCGTTGAAGGGCATCCAATTCCGGTGGAAGTGGTGCTTATTTTAATACCGTCGACAGTTCCCGTGAATGTCCTGTATTCGCGGTTGTTCGCGATCTCTTTCGCGTCGTCAAAATATTTCGCGATCTTTTCCGTTCTGCCCGGGTCTCCCGGAAGAAGAACATATCTTCCCACATCGCCCTTGCCCAATGCCACATGATACTCTTTCTGACTCATAGCTGTTGCCTCCCTATTAAATTAATCAACCAAAATCGGTTTCGGCGTTATGATAACAAATTGCCCCGCCTGAACACAAGCTCGATGATCTGTAATCATGGAGTTATCGCATGAGGCGATACGGTTTTGAACTTATGCGGGATTTTTTTTATTCCGGCTTTTGCCATGCCGCGCTAAACATCTTTTTTGCCGGCATTTTTCATTATAATGTCCGTATATGGTGAAAATTGACAAACATGCGCGCTTTAATGTATAAATAGTCTATATGTTTACCGCCCTTGCGGGCATCATGGAGAAATATGAATGCAGCCAGAAAATGATAATTTAAAAGACTTCAAAATAGCGCTTGGGAGGCAGGTCACAGACCTGCATAAAAGACAGACAGAGGAAACAACGAGACTGCGGGAAAAAATAGAGGCCCTGGAAAAAAGCAGGGCATATCTTCAGGCGCGCTCATCCATAGAAACAGCTAAGATCAACAGGGCTTACCGCGCCAGGCTTTCGGAGCTGGACGCGCGTGAGAAAAATATCGCGCAGCGGGAATATGCCCTCACCGAACGCGAAAAGAAAATAGACCGCGACCTGGCCGAAAAAGACAGCATCATACAGAAACTGAACCTGAGAACTGTTGAGATAGAGTCCGATCTCATGTCTGAATTCAATCAGAAGTTTCGCGCGGAGAAGCACGAACTGCAGAGAAAAGAAGATGAAATAGAGATACTGAAAAAGAATTTTTCGGCTGACCGGGAAGATTTTGAGAAGCAGATGGAATCCCTCAAATTTGAAATCCGCGCGGCCAATGATAAAAGGAAAGAAGATCATCTGGCTTTAACTTCGCAGTTTGCTGTGGAACGCGGCGAATTCGAGCGCGAGAAGTTCACGATGCAGCAGAATATAAAAGCTCTGAAAAATACGGTGAATGCCCTCAAAGACGCGCACAGGCAGACAGTGTCCGAATATGAGGATAGGCTGAAGGGCGAGGTTCTGAGGGCCTCTGAGGGGAGATCATCACTGGGCAACGCGCTGGAGGAAGCGAAAATCGAAAACGAATCCCTCCGCAGGAAACTTGATGAGCTTCGTTTATCTTCAAAGACCAGGGAAGAGGAACTTGCGAAAAAACATGACAGCATTCAGCATGAGCTCAAATCCGAACTGCAGTCAAAGACTTCGGAGAGCGCGATTCTCGTCACGAGCGTTTTGGAACTTAAAAAAATCAATGAGGATATAAAGGACTCGTACAATAACAAAATAGCCCAGCTGGAATCCGTTTCACGGTCTATGGAGATCGAGTTGCGGAATTCTTTGTCACAGGCTTCTGCCGAAAATGAACGCCTGCATGCCCAGCTTCAAAAATCAGCCTCAGGGTTCTTGGAGAAAGAGGAAATCCTTAAAACAGAAAAGGCCCTTTTGGAAAAAGATATCGTTCGTGAACGCGAAAAAAACAGGGAAATGGAAAATAAATATTCCGCCCAGTATCTCACACTCGCTGACGAAAAAAGGCATATGCAGGAGCTTCTTGAAAAAGAAATCTCATCGCTGAAAGAGAAGCTTATTCAAAGGCAGCAGGCCATGGCCTCCATTGAAACCGCCGCCGCCCGTCAGACAACAGGGTTGCAGATCAAGATCGCCGCCCTTGAAGACGCGAACAAAAATCTTCGCGGGGAGCTTTCGCGTATTGCCGAGGAATCGCGGAAACAGGAAGAGGCCGCCGCCGCAAAAATATCCGAACTTAATATGCTCGTGAAGGAAAGAGAAAAAGAATCCGCGCTGAGGTTCGCCGAACTTTCCGAGAAGAAGGCCCTGCTGGAAATGAACCTGCAAAATGAAAAGCGTGCTCACGAGGAAGGTATTGAAGATAGAGATAGAACCGTTTCGGAATTAAAGAGAGATCTGGAGTCTGCCCGGCTTGAGGGAGAGATCCGTTCTAACGCGGCCGCGAAGGAAAAGACGGAGCTCGAGAGAAATTTTAATCTTCGCGCGCAAGAGTTTAGAGACAGGATTGATGAATCTGAAAACACTATCAGGATACAGGGCGAAGCGTTCGCTGAGAAAATCAGGGAAAAGGACGCTTATTTCCAGGCGAAAGAAAATGATTGGCAGAAAGCCGTCTCGGATAAAGAAACGGCTTTATTCCAGATGCGTGATGAAATGCAGAGAAAGCTTTCTGAGAAAGAAGACTCTTATGCCGCCGAAAGTGATAAACTCCGCGCGGCTATAATGCAGAACGCCCGGAAATTCCAGGAAGATAAAGAGATGCTATCCGGAAAAATAAAGGAAGTTGAGTCGGATCTCGCCTCGGCGCTCAATGCCCACAGAAAAGAGGTGGAGGGGCTGAACGCTCTGCGCGTTTCGGAGAAAGAGGCTCTGAACAACAGGATATCCTCTTTGAACGAGAAACTGGTTATTTTCACGGGAGATCTGGAAAAGAGCAGGGTGTCGTCTTCGGAGCTCTCATCCGCGAACGCGAAACTTGCCGCTAATCTCGCCTCAGAAAAGGATGATAAACGGAATATTACGCAGTCCTTCAGCGAAAGGATTCTTGAAAAACAGGATGAGATCGCGGACCGTGACCGGCATCTCGAGCGTCTTAAAACGGATCTCGCGGATATGATGAAGGCAAAGGACAGCGAGCTCAGCCGTCTGGCGGAACAGGTCAATCATCTTTCCGCTCAGAAGAGCGAGAGCGAGGAACGGCTTATTCACGCGCGTGAAAAAATCATTTCGGAGAACAAGGCGCTGAAAGAGGAGCTTGATTCTCTGCAATCGGGCTTCAGGGAGGAAATAGCGGAGGCGAAAAAGAGGACGGATGTCCTTATGATAGAAAAAGCCGCCGAAACAGACAGGCTGAAGCAGTCCGCCGCTGCGCTCAAGTCGGAAATTGTCAGACAAAGAACCGAGTTTTCCTCCGCGCAGGATAATCTGAAAAAACATTATATGGAGCTGATAGCCGAAAAAGATAAGGCCTTTGCCTCGGCCGCGGAAAACTATGAGAAGAAGTTTGAAGAATTAAACAGCTCTCTCCTTAAAAGGGAGGCGGAAATCAAGAAAAATGAGGATGCTCTCCGCTTGAGAGGAGAGGAATTTAAAAAGGAAAAGGCCGCCGCCGCAGATTTGGCGCTGCGGGAAAAAGAAGAAATGCGCTCGCAGCTCAACAGCAGAATAACCGGGCTGGAGCAGGCCGGTCAGCTTTTGCGCGAGGAAATTAAGGGCCGAGAAAATGAATTTAACTCTGAGAAAAACGCCCTTGAGGCCAGGATAGCGGAACTGGGCGAAAAAATCACTGTGCTGAGGATAGCCAGGGAAAATGACGCCGCGAAATCAAAAGAGCAGATGGCCCAGCTCGCGAATCAGCTGAAAATACGCGATATGAAACTTAAGGATGAGACCAGGAAAAAACAGGAGGCGGCCGATGCCGCCGCCGGGGAAATGGCCGGCCTGAAAGCCGAGTCGCGCCGCAAGGCTTCGGATTATGAGAAAGTTTCTTCAAAAAGAGAGGGAGAATACGGAAAAGAAATAGCGTTTTTCCGCGATGAGATCAAGGTCCTGAGAGAGGATCTCGGGGAAGAGCGCAAAAAAGCCGCTTTGGAAAAACAGATCCTCGCGGATAATTTCGCCGAACGGCTGCGCCAGGCGGAAAATAATTTTGACGGAGACAAGATAAAATTGAATAATGAGATCCGGGAGCTGGCGGATATTAACAGGGCTCTTGAGGAGGAACTTTCCTCAATCCGCCTGCGCCTTGAATCTTTTAAATCGGGAATGCACAGTGACAATGAGGGCTTATGATGGATAAAAACAAACGCGAACCGGCTTCACTGGGCAAGCTGAAGGAAAATATGCTTTCCGAGATAGAATTTCTCAAAAACTCTCTGGATCAAACCAGGAATATCCATCAGGAAAAACTGCTTGAGGCCACGACCGCCAATATAGCTCTGCGCACGGAATTCAAGGAAAGGGAAAACAGCCTGATGGCCCGCATTCAGGATTTGCAATCGCAGCTTGAAAAGGCCAGAGACGAGTACGCCTCAGACAGAAAAACCTGGGAAGAACTCCTGAACAACAGAGAGCTCGAGAAAAATTCCCTTTATGCGGAACTCGCCGTAAAAGAATCCGAAGCGGTGACGGACCAGGAGCATGAGCGCCGTAAATTTGTGGAGAGGGAAGAGAACCTGCTCAGACAGATAGAAGCCCTGGAGAAGAATATTTCTTTTATCCGGAAGAAACAGGAAGATGATCAGGGCGCTTTACGGGCTGAAAAAGAAGAGCGTATACGGAGCCATGAGACGAAAATATCGGATTACCAGAAAAATATAGCCCAATTGAGAGAAAAACTGGACAGCCTGAGCGGCGAACTGACCTTCGCGGAAGAAGAAACAAGCCTTGTCAGGGGCGAGAATGTGCTGCGCGAGAATGAGCTTAATAACAAAATCATGGATCTGAAAGATGAGATAATTAAGCTCAAGACTTCGCTTGAGGCGGAAAGAGCCAATTATGCCGCCCAGGTGCAGCTTAAAGACAGGGATGTGAGCGATATCTCCAAAAAGTACGCCGCGGCGGATAAAGAGTTTAATGAGAGGTTATCCGATACCCGAAAACTGCAGGCGGATTCGCAAAAGCAATACGAGAAGGATCTGGCGGAACGGTCAAGGCGTATCCTGGAACTTGAGGAATCCGAAAATGTCATAAGGGCGGAATCCGTTCTGAGGGAGAATTCGCTCAGAGATGAATGGTCCGTGAGGCTTGAGAAAAAAGATAAGCGCGTAAAAGAGTTAGAGGACAAGGCCGGTGATCTAGAAACCGAGCTTGAAAACGCGAGGAATACGGCTTCAGAAAATATCAGGCAGAAAGACAATGAGATATTCGCTCTCCAGAAACAGATAGAGAAAGACAAGGCAGATTTCCGCATCGCCCTGGATTCCAAAACAAGAGAGCTTGAGGCTGTCGCTGATCAGTCCTCCGAGCAGATACGCTTTTTAAAAGGGCGGCTGGAAGAAGAAAAGAAAAATTTTGAAAAACGCATGGCTGATGAGGCCCAGCGTTTTCAGCGTCTCGCCGATGAGAAAGAGCGTGTTGCCCAGACGCTGCTTCTAAAAGAGCGGGAACTTGAGGAACTGACAAGGGAGCTCAATTCACAGCGGAGTAATTTTACATCCAAGATAGAGGATTTGAAGGTCTCCGCCGAGCGCGCGAGGGTTATGCTCGCCGGACGCGACGAGGAATATAAAAAAGAAACAGCTATTCGGGAAGAAGAGATAAGAGGCCTGGCGGATAAGATCAACGAGGTCAATTCCGACTGGTCCCGGCGCCTCAAATTCGCGGAAGAAGAGATCTTTGCTAAACAGAAAGAGAAATTCAATGAAATAGAAGATGTCAAAACAGTTCAACGCAGGGAAGAGCGCGAACTGGTGGAGAAATTCAACGCCAGGATAAACGAGCTCACGGAATTCAAATCCCTTTTTGAAAGTCAGTCCAGAGAACTGGCCAAAACTCTTGAAGAGAAGGAAAATGACATAGAGGCGCTTAAAAAAGTGCTTTCCGAAAAAGAATCCGTGATACAGGCGGCATCCCGGATGAAAGAGACGGAGCTTGCGGAAATCCGTCACAAATTTGAAGACGAGATCTTCGCCGCCCGCCGTCAGTTTGAGTCGGAGCGGGAAAGATTCCTGCAGGAGCTTAGCAAAAAAGAAGACGAAAAGAACAAGATGAGCGCCCGCGCCGAAAAGCAGATAGCCGTTATTGATGCGGCGCTGAAAGCGAGGGAAACGGAACTCGGTTTCGCGGACACGAGGATGAGGGAGCGGGAAGCGGCTCTCTCATCCGAGATAAAATCCCGCGAGATAGAGATATCGGGTCTCAAACTCGAGATATCCAAATTACAGGAAAAGCTTCGCCTGCAGCTTGAAAGTTTTTCAAGGGAAAACGAGCGATCGTCACAGGCATATTCAGAACAGCTTAGAGGCAGGGACTCTTCCTTCGCCGAGGAAAGGTCTAAACTGCTTGAGGAAACGGAGAGGCTGGAAAAGAAACTTCAGGAGATCCGCATCCACACGGAGGCTTCGGTTCGCGAACTGAATGAGATCCTTGGCGAGAAAGACAGAAAAATATCGCAGCTTAATTCTTTATATGAGAACGATAAGGCTCTTTTGGTCAAGAAGAGCGAGGAAGATACCAGGGAACTTAACGCGAGGCTTTCCGGCGCTATCAGCGAAAAGAATTCCCTGGAGATCAAAATAAACAACAGGGAAGACGCTCTGCGGGGTTTTAAGGAGATGTCTGCTGAAAAAGATCGCCAGCTGAAAGAATTTTTTGAAACGGAAAAAAAGGATCTCCTGAATAAGCTGTCGGGCAGGGAAGAAGAGATAGCGGCTCTGCAGGATAGGGTCTCCGAGATCGAGCGCCGGCGGAAGAATGAGCTTGAATCAAAGACACTTGAGTTTTTAAGGGAGAGAGACAGGCTCAGGGAAGAGGTCAGCAAGTATTACAACAAATTCACAGAAACAAGCGAGCAGCTGCAGAAAATAGACGCTGTCGCTAAAAAGGCCAATAATGACAAAGAGCTCATCGCCATCGAGTGGCAGAAACGGCTCTCGGAGCGCGAGAGCGAACTGAGGGCCGCGGCCGAAAAAATACATTCTCTGGAAAGACAGTTGGTTGCGGAAAGTGTACACGCCGAAAAATTGCAGGTTAAGGAGAGCGCGCTCAACGAAAGGGAGAACAGGATCGCCGCCTCCGAGCATTTCGCCACAGACGCACTGCTCAGGACAAAAGAGGCTTTCGCCTCGGAGAGAGAAAATCTTAACAATGCCCTTGTTAATCTGAAAAACTCCCTTGCTGAAAAAGAAGAAATTATCGGCAGATTCAGAAACGAAAAAAATCTCATGGCTGATGATCTCGCCGCCATGAAGGTTTCCTACGATGCTTTCAGCGAAAAACTCAAACAGGCGCAGTTTGACGCCGAGAAACGCGGTATTGAAATAGAGAATCTGAAAAACAGCATCAAGAGCCGCAATGAGCTTTACGAGAAAGAGAAGGCGGCGGCCGAAGCCGAGTTTTACGCCCGTGAAAACGCTGTCCGGGACGATTACAAACTGCGTGTTTCACAGGTGGGCATGGCGAAAGACTCTCTTAGCAATGAGCTGGCGACATTGCGCGCGCTTTTTGAGAGGGAGAAAAACAGCAGGGAAGACGAAAGGATAAGATATGAATCGTCTATAAACAGAAAGCTCTCTGAATTTGACAGAAAGCGCGACGAATGGCATAACGAAAGGACAGAACTGCTGGATAAATTCTATCTCACCGATGCCACGCGTAAAGAGCTGGCGATGGAAATAGAGAATTTGGAAAAAGAACTTAAAGAATCAAAAAAGGGAATACTGAAAAAAATCTTCGGATAAAGAAGCAAGGCCGTTTTTTTTATTCCATCCAGAGGACCATGATGAAGTCGGTTTTAGCGTTTGCGGGGTTACCGCCTCTGTAAAAAACCGAAAAGCCCTCATCGTCAGGGGGGTCGGTTATATCTTTTGTGCCGGCTGCCCATGAAAACCCCGTTCCGTTGCTCTTGAAATAATTAGCCCAGTCGGTTCCGGCGCCGGCCCCGGTGTATCCCCGCGGCCCCCAGCACAGAATTCCTGATTTTCTTGAATCCTGATGCGTGCAGTTGATGTACAAAAAACTGTTTCCCCACGGATCGGTCAGTATGGATTGCTCGTCGATATATTTGCCGTGCCAGTTGTCGATTCTATTATCAAAAGGCGGCAGACCGGTGTCATTATTTACCATATCCTCGTCATTTGAACTTGTTCCCGGCCGTGCGCCGGTCAGAAGATAATCCTGCCAGTCGGCTAAACCGTCATAACCGATGCCGTTGCCGACTTTAGCGCGTATCGGGAAAAGGCCGACATCGGCGTAGTACATCCTGAGGCCTATCTGCAGGACTTTCATCTGAGCTTTTGCCCTGTCTATACGGATGTTGTCGCGCAGCTGGACAAATTTCAGGCCGCCGCTTATTGTAAGTATGGCCGCGACAGCTACGATCAGCATGACTTCCGGCAATGTAAAGCCCCGCCGCCTGTTTTTAACGCGAATTGCTTGCTTCTTCATACAATTGATACTACCATTTCCGCAAAGTCTTTTCAATATATAATTCGCATTTGTTTGATAAATACCGCCAAAAGTGCTTTTTCGCTAGACGGAAAATTCTTAGCGGATAAAAAATCTAAAATTCCACAACTCGCCCCGGCTTATCGCCGGGTCTCAGACACGCGGAATTTCTTCACGATTTTTTCTCCTAAATTTTCCTATTTCGCTCAAAAGCAACTTTTGGCGGTATTTATACAGTAGTCGCCGCACTCAGGGGGTTTTGAAAATGGGATCGAGGCGGGGGATATCATGGGGAAGTTTTCCGAAGGACTGTTTCCATATCTCGGGGCTTTCCATACAGAGATAGACCTGCATATTCTGCCCGTGTTTTTCGAGCATAGCCCGGATTTTGGAAAACATTTCCATGCGTATGTATTTCAGATAGCGGTTTTTACCGTCATCGCCGCGTATGAATTCGCCGCAGAGTATTTTAGAATCCGGAAAGCGCGAATAAACAACGGGTTTTATCGTAGGGTCATACCGCAGAGCGCCGAGACTTACCCACGCGATATGTTCCGGTGATATTTCGGTGAAGAGCCGTTCTATGATTTCATTATAGGCTTTTTCCCAGCCCTCAAAATAAATCAGGGGATCAAAATGAAAAGCGACGGGATAGCCGTTCTCCGCGCATCTGGCTGCCGCGTTTATGCGTTCGAGGGGTAGGGCGGTGTCTTTTTCTTCCGTTTCAGAAAGTTCCGGGGGGTTGAGCGACCATGCCATCACGGTTCGCTCACGGTGATTCAGTTTCAGGATATTATTAACATCCGCTGATTTTGTTTTCAGCTCCAGCAGCGAATTTGTCTTCGAGCTTATCTCGATCAGGCTTTTGTTCACATTGACGACATCATCCATGAGCAGGCTGTCCGAGAATTCTCCTGTGCCTATCCTGATCGTCTGTCGGGAGGCCGCGCGTTCAAAATCCCGCAGGAAATCATCGGTATTCGCAAAAACCGTTATGGCGCGTGTGTTCAGATAGGCCTGGAGATAACAGTAAGAGCAGTCCGCGGGACAGCCGAGGATATTTTTAGCCACGAAATAATTACAGCACAAATGCCCTCTTGTTCCGGGGCATTTTTCTATAAAATTGTTTTTTTTCACCGTCAGAAAAAGGGCCTTTTTCGCGCGTGTCACTTCTTCCGGGGTGTTTTGAGGAGCGAAATAAAGCTCTTTCGCGGATGCCACCGGTATTTTCCGTGCGCTTTTGAACAGAGAGAATATTTTTTTGCTCAGGGTGAGGTTTTCCGCGTCCGGCGTGAAATATATTTCAGAGAATTTCAAGGAATTCATCAAGCTGATCCGATTTCTTTTTTATTTCATCAAGGCTTTTTTGGAGTTCCGCGATGTTTTTAAAACGTATGACGAGAGACACTTTTTTTCCTTCCATATTTTCGGGATAGTTAAGGGACAGATTCTGTGACAGCGAGAGCTTTTTGACCGCGTCTTTTAATTCATTTTCTTTTTCTGTCAATAAGGGAAAGCGCCGCACGCGCAGGGCGTGACGGACTTTTTCTGTTTTTATTTTTCTTGAGCTCCTCGCCCGAGTGATATCTTTTAAGCCGTCTATGATTTCGCCGGCCGTTATGCCGTCTTTTTTGGATATATCGACCATGTGTTGCGCGAATTCTTTCATGAGAGAGCTGCTCGGCCGGAGTTCTTCAAGGAACGCGCATGCGGCTTCTCTGCCCGTTTCGTCGAGGAAACGCAGAGAGAGCGCGGCGCCGTAACTTATTTTTTGCGCTTCTATTTTTTCCGCAAGGTCCCGGGGGAAATCAGCTGCCATATATGAGTGATATCAGGCTGTATTTAGCCCACAGCCAGGGTTTTGTTCTTTTCAGCGCGCCGCTTCTGACTATCGCGCATTTTCTCCTGAGTTCCTCTTTTGCCAAGTTTGCGCGTTCAGCGCTCAGCCCTGATTTCAGGAGTTTGACGATGGAATATATCCTGAAACGGTCCATGACCGGCTCTCTCGCCGACAGCTGGTCCGGATGCCCGCCGCGTTTTATGATCAGCTCGCGGGGAATGTAATCGATGTTATGTTCCGACGATATTCTTAGCCACATGTCATAATCTTCGCAAACCGGCAGTTTTTCGTCAAATCTCAGCAGTTCAAGCGTTTCCCTGCGTATCATGGCTGACGACGGCGATATTATGCACATTTCAAGGCACTTGCTGAAAATGTCGCCCCCTCTTTTTGAGTGACACTTCCTCTGATTTTTATGAATGCCGTTTTTCAGCCATTTTTCCCCGGTGTAGCACAGCGGCATGGAAGGATTTTTCTTCATAAAATCAAGCTGAACGGCAAGCTTGTCTTTCATCCACAAATCGTCAGAATCCAGAAAGCAGATATATTTACCGGACGATGCTTTAAATCCGGTGTTGCGCGCGGCGCTCACCCCCGAATTTTTCTGAAAAATATATTTGTCCGCTTTTAGGGGCAGGGTTTCACGGCTTCCATCGCTTGATCCATCATCGACTATAATCAGTTCATAATCGTCGCAGGTCTGTTTTCTGACGCTCGCGGCCGCCTCTAACGCAAAATCTTTTCTGTTGCAGGTTGTTACAATAACACTGATTTCAGGCATGCGTCAGTTAATTTTTTCATATCTGTTTTTATAAATTCCATCTGGAAATCGCTTATGTAATAAAAAAAACTTGTGTCTGTTCCCTGCGCGGCGAAAGCGGCGTGAGCGGTTTCCATATCCACCATATCAAAACCTTCTTCAGCCAGTTTTTCAAAGATGGTACTCTCCAAGAAAAGAGAGGGGAGTGTGTAAATGATTTTGCTCTTATCTGTCTTCGTTTGCCCGGATCTGAAAGGCCGCGCGCTTTTCCGCGGCAGTTTGCCTTCACGAAGGCTCAGTGAGAATTCCTCGAATGACGCTCCGCCGGCCCATGCCGAAGCGGAGCAGAAAGTGCCGGGGCTTAAGGACTTGTTCACGCTCCCGGCAAATCCGAAAAAGAATATTTTTTTTACCCCTGATTCTTTGAGAAACAATATACAGTCAGCGGCCCTTTCACCCGTGCCGCAGTCTATAACGCACAGTTCTTTTCCGGCGAGGCTGCCTTTCCAGCCTTTCCACCAGCCAGGCGTGCTGAAATGGGAAAGGCCCGTCAGCTCGTGTGCCAGTTTTTTCGCGAGAATGCCGATGGGTGTTATAAGCGCAGCGCACCCGCAGCAATTTTCTCCGAATTCAGTCACAGCCCATCTGTCCTTCCGGTTTTTTTCTGAGTTGTTTCTTTTCCGATTTGATCCTTTTCAGCAGCAGTACCTTTTCTTTCGCTTTTTTTGACCTCCGGTTTTTTTGTTTTCTGAGTTTATGGATTTTTTGCGCCTTTTCACTCTTCGCGCCCTTGATTCTCTCTTCTATCTTATCTGCGAGTATTCTTCTGGCGAAAAAGCGGTTGCTCTCCCGGAGCCTGTCCGCGGAGCATTTCACCATAATACCGCTGGGGATGTGTTTGAGGAATACGCATGAGGATGTTTTGTTGACCTTTTGCCCGCCATGGCCCGAAGCGCGGGTGAATTTTTCCTCAAGATCTGTTTCCTTTATGCCGAGTGCGGCGAGCCGTTTTTCAAGAGCCGTGACTTTATTCGTGTTTATCATCTTAATTAGGTTCATTTACCTTATTGGGCAATGCAGGATTCGCCCACAAGTAATCCGCCTGACGGCGGATTCTCGCGGGCCGCCCCTCGCGGCGCTCGCCTTCCCTTCGACTTCGCTCAGGAAAACTCGCGCATCGCTGCGGTCTTCGAATCCCGACGCAAGCCAAGCAGTTGGCTTGCTCAGCATACTTAATTGGGCAATGCAGGATTCGCCCACAAGTAATCCGCCTGACGGCGGATTCTCGCGGGCCGCCCCTCGCGGCGCTCGCCTTCCCTTCGACTTCGCTCAGGAAAACTCGCG
>VMTH01000035.1 GCA_013791745.1 Candidatus Omnitrophota bacterium | reverse complement strand
GTGCCGGCAAACACACCTGCGCCGAATCTGGCGAGATCAAAAGATATTGAAATGTTATCGTAGTAAGCAATGTCAATTTGTTCGGTCTGCCATATTCCCCAACCGTCATTATCCTGCACCGAGAAAGCCCCGCTTTTAGTAGTGAACCAGTCATCAGGCGGAACAATTGTACAGGCGGAAATATCTCTTGTCCATCTGTTGCCCGTTCCGGTGCTGGTATTATCAGCGTAATAAAAAGGTTCGCTCCATATACCCTGCGGCCCCGGCACAGGCTCAACCGTAAATTTGCCGCAATTGGCTTTAGTATTAATCTCAGTCCACTCGTCCCAGCGGCCTGTATCGTAATCAACCGTATTCTGCGGATACCTATAATATTCGGCGGTACTATCGTCCCATGTCTCAATTCTGAATCCAACCGTGTCCCCGGGGTTCAAAGTCATATCCTGACTATCCCCTGAATTTAAAGGTTTGCTGAATTCACAGGTATAATTTCCGCCGGCATAACTTATCGCTGCCGCGCCGTGCCCTGTCGTATCTATACTCCACACTCCGGCAATATTCCAATAACAGTCTCCATAAGTTCCCGCGCCGGATATCTCAGCTGCGTCTTCTCCGCCGCTTGTTGCTGTGTGATCGTGATTATTGTCAAAATCAAGCATTATGTAATCCGCATTTTCCTCCGTGGCGTCAGGAATAACTATGCACACATACATATTGTCGTCATCATTCATAATGTACATCGTTCCGCCTTTTGTGCTTGAGGGTGTAGTAAAACCGTTTAACGTTATAGCCTGTGAATTAGACCATTCCCCCGCGGATATTATACCGTCTATAGTGGGCGGCGTTAAGGCATATTGGGGAGATAAGGAGTGTCCGTATTTTCCTGATAAATTTCCCGCGGCGTCCCTCGTCTGCACTCTCCAGTAATATGTAACGCTGTTTGTCAGCGTCGGTGGCCACGAAGTTCCGCCCAGCCATCCGGAATTTGCCAGAGCTCCCGAATCAAATGTTGAAACCTCGTCTAACTCAAAATAATACTCCACTCCTCCTGAAACCGAATCCGACGCCGTGAGAGCGACGAGAGAACCTGTCTCTGAAAACTCCGTAGCGCCATCGGACGGAGTATAACAACCGACATTCGTCGGAGCTGTCTTATCTATCCCGAAAGCGACAGCGCCGCCGTTAGCCGTCGCTGTGGAACTGAACGCCCCGTTAGAATCCTCAAGCCACGCTCTCCAGTAATAGCCGTCATCCTCGCCCAGCGTCTGGCTTACTGCGCCCGTGATATACTGCCCCGTTCCCGCCGCCTGGCCCACGGTAAAAGTCTTTGCGCCTTCCGCCGCTGAAGCTGAAACATAATAAACAGCGTTCGTGGAAAAATCACTGAAAGATGAAATCTGTAAATAAAATTTCACATTATCGTTATCGGGATCGTCCGTTGTGAAAGACAAAGTCGGGGTTGTATCGCCTGTCCACGCGCCCGCCGCCGGACTTAAAGCCGACGGAGACGTCGGCGCCGAATTTACCGCCGCCGGTGTCACATTCGTTGAAACGCCCGTGGCATAATTTGTAGACGTGTCAAACGAGTACGCCTTAAAATAATATTTTGTGCCGTTTACGAGGCTCGTCACCGAAAGCGTTTCCGCCGCTTTCGCGACATTTTCGCACCAGTCGCCGCCGGGGCCTGTCCCCGCTCCGTCTGTATAAGCCGTCCCGCTCGTAGGGGCGGTGAAACTATCCGTTTCATTTCTCACTATAAGTATTTTGAGCAAATCAGCGTCGACGGGATCCGTCCAGCCGAGCGTCGCCTGAGTATTTCCCGGTGTCGCTATAAAACTTGTCACATCAGCCGGCGGCGTTGTGTCCGGCGGCGTTCTGAAAACAATAAAATGATTGCCTACACCGCCGTTAAACACCGTCCATGCCGAGGTGGCGGCATTGGAATCTATAGTCCTCGCCTGCCATTGATATGTCACCCCTTCCGTAAGGCCGGACACCGTTATCGTCTGCGTGGAACCACTCGCGACCAAAGCTCCTGTATAATTGGCCGTGTTTGAAAATCCTGTTGCCGTTGGCTTTATCTCAAGCTCAAGTTTTACAGTATCGCTGTCGGGATCGCTTATCATCGCGGAGAGTTTCACCGTAGTCGCGGACGCTTCGCCACCCACCGCGATATTGGTGGTCCCGTCGCTCTGGAACTGCCCTGTCTTCGTCGTCGGCCCCACTCCCGGCGCGTTCGGTGCGGTATTTGCGGCGCTTGCCTGAATAAACTCCCCGTCATCAACAATGACATCATTGCCATTAGCTACTAGTTCCTTTGCCGCAACTAAAAATCGTGCCTGTGTAGCTCCTGTAGGGGCGGTCAAGGTTGAGAATGTTAACTTCGTCCATGTAGCGAACGCTGATACTGTACGGTCTCCCGTTACCGGCTGTGATGATAACAAAACATCACTTGCGTCATACCATCTAATCCCTAATTGAATTTTAGAATCCGCAACATTTGAAAGAGCTGTTACCTCCACCACATAAGCCCATATCCCCACATAATACCCTGTCCCCGCGGTTACAGTTACAGTTGAAGAAATAATCTGCCTGGCAGTATATGCAGTGGTCGGATCATCAAAATTACAAGCACGCGTTCCTATAACTTTACCAGCAGTTTCAATTCCATCAATACTGGCTGCTGTTCCCAACTCTTCCCAGCAGAAGTCATCAATCCCAAGAACGCTGCTTTCAAATCCGTAATGCCATCTGTTGTCAACAGTATCCGGAAGCAGATTGCCACCGCCAACGGCAGGCGCTGTCGGAAAGCCCGACGCCTCTGTTGATCCTCCGGATTCATTGTCCGATGTGTCAAGAGCCGTAACCTGATAATAATAAGTTGTGCTGTTGGTCAGCCCTGTGTCAGCGTAAGTCACCGTAGGAGCGGTAACGGTGGCAATCACCACCTTGCTTGAAAGAACCCCGCTTGTGACAGAACGGTAAAGCCAATATTTATTAAGGTCACTCTCCACATTCGCAGTCCAGCTTATATTTAGATTGCCGTCTGTTGCAGGGTCGGTTACAGAAAGGCCTGCCGGATCCGCTGGCGGCGTTGTGTCAGGAGGCGTTCTGAAAACAACAAAATGATCTCCGTCCACACCGTTAAATACCGTCCAGGCGGAAGCCGCGGCATTGGAATCCACCGTCCTCGCCTGCCAGTGATATGTCACGCCTTCCGTAAGTCCCGACACCGTTATCGTCTGCGTAGAGCCGCTTGCGACGAGAGCTCCGCTGTGAGTCGCAGCGCTGGAAAACGCCGTACCCTTCGCCCTTATCTCCACTTCCAACTTCACCGTATTGCTATCGGGGTCGCTTATCATCGCGCTTAACTTCACCGTAGTCGCCGTCGCTTCCCCTCCCACGGCTATATTAGTCGTCCCGTCGCTCTGAAACTGCCCCGTCTTCGTCGTCGGCCCCAGTGCCGGCGCATTCGGATTGGTATTTGCGGCGCTTGCCTGAATAAACTCGCCATCATCAACAATGACATCGTTGCCATTAGTTACTGTTTCCTTTGCCGCAACTGAAAATCTTGCCTGTGTGGCTCCTGTAGGAGCGGTTACGGTTGAGAACATTAACTTCGTCCATGTAGCAAATGCGGATACTGTACGGTCTCCTGTTACAGGTTGTGATGATAACAAAACATCACTCGCGTCATACCACCTAATCCCTAATTGAATTTGAGAATCAGCAATATTTGAAAGAGCTGTAACCTCCACCACATAAACCCATATTCCCACATAATACCCTGTCCCCGCGGTTACAGTTACAGTTGAAGAAAGAATCTGTCTTGCAGTATAGGCGGTGGTCGGATCATCAAAATTACAGGAACGGGTTCCTAGGAAATTTGTTTCATTACCATCGGTAGCAGAAGCTGTCCCTATCTCTTCCCAGCAGAAGTCATCAATCCCAAGGACGCTGCTTTCAAATCCGTAATGCCATCTGTTGTCAACTGTATCCGGAAGCAGATTGCCACCGCCAACGGCAGGCGCTGTCGGAAAGCCCGATGCTGCTAACGAACCTCCGGATTCATTACCCGAGGTATCAAGAGCCGTCACCTGATAATAATAAG
>VMTH01000034.1 GCA_013791745.1 Candidatus Omnitrophota bacterium | reverse complement strand
TTTATCCCACTCAAACTCTACCGGCAATGATAATATTTCCATGGTATAAGAAACTTATACCAAAAATGCATTAAATTTGTCAAGGGCAATTTTTTGTTTTGACATCATCAGCTTGACAAAGAATAAATTAATGTGGTATCTTTCTGTTGAATATGGAAATAAATGAATTTCAACGCAAATTGTATTAAGGAACTTTAAACTATGCCGCCGGTTTTCAGCATTTCAAACGTAATTCAAGCGCGGTTCGCGGAAAAATTTGAAAAAGGGAGGAAATAAAATGAAAAATCGTATCGCTGTCGTGTTGGCGGCTGGAATCTTTGGCCTTACCGGATGCGCCTCAAAAAGTAATCCTGAGGCCGAAAAAGCGGCCGTCGGGGCGGCGCAGGCATGGCTGGAGATGGTAGATAATGAAAAATACTCTGAAAGCTATGAGGAAGCGGCCGAATATTTCAAGTCAGCTATCACTAAAAACAAATGGCAAGAAACTATTCAATCTGTCAGAAAACCTCTGGGAAAAACGGTTTCCAGGGAACTCAAGTCTCAGCGATATACGACGTCACTTTCAGGCGCGCCGGACGGAGAATATGTTGTAATTCAATATAAGACGTCTTTTGAAAACAAAAAGTCCGCCGTTGAGACAATCACACCGATGTTAGATAATGACGGGAAATGGCGGGTCTCAGGATACTACATTAAATAGCCGCGCATAACAAATTCTTGCGCCGGATCGCGCCTCTGATGAATGGTCATCCCCGGCTTTTATATCATTTTCAGGTCATTTTTTGTTTGCATATTAAAATCAAAAAAAATATAATGGTCGCAAGGAGATCGTGTTTCAAATGAAAAAAAGCATTTACGAGATAAACGGGAAGATACGGCAGAAAAAAGCCGTGGTTCTCACCGGCGAAGAGATGGTGGCCTATGTCAGGGAGCACGGCGTAAAAAAAGCCGCGCGAAAGGTGGATGTGGTCACGACTGGCACCTTCGGCCCGATGTGCTCTTCGGGCATCTACTTCAACATACCGAAGACAAGCCCCAAAATAAAACTCGGCGGCGGCGAGGTGACGCTTAACAAGGTGCCGGCATACGCGGCGTACGCGGCAAGGGATGTCTTCCTCGGAGCGACGGCTCTGCCCCGCTATGAAAAGAACAGATTGCGTCCCATAAATTTCAAATACGGCGGTGCAGGCGTCATAGAGGACTTTGTCAGGGGAAAAAGCGTTCTGCTCGAGGCGACAGCCTACGGAACGGACTGCTATCCCGCGACGAGCCTCAGGAAAAGTTTTAAGCTCGCGGACCTGACTGACGCCGTTTTGTTCACTCCACGCAACCGTTACCAGAACTACAATGTCGCCGTCAACAGATCCGCCAAAACCATATACACGTATATGGGTATACTGAAACCCAAAATGGGAAGCATCTCTTATTCCTCTGCCGGCACTCTGAGCCCCCTGCTAAACGATCCGGAGCTCAAAACCATAGGCATCGGCACGCGTGTTTTCATGGCCGGCGCGGAAGGATACATAGTCTGGCACGGCACGCAGCACACGACATCCGTTAAAAAGAAGAACGGTTTTCCTGTCGGCGGCGCGGCGACCATCGCCCTGATCTGCGATCTCAAAAAAACATCCCCTGATTTTCTCAGGGCGGCGTACCTGACAGGTTACGGCGCGTCTCTTTCTGTCGGAGTGGGCATCCCCATCCCCGTTCTTGACGAGAGCATAGCCCGCGCGGCGGGAAAAGGCGACGATGAGATATTCGCCCCCGTCATAGATTACTCGGAAGATTATCCCTACGGGAAAGAAAAAGCCATAGCCCTCGTCAGCTACAAAGAACTCAGGAGTGGAATCGTGAAGCTCGGCAAAAAAGAGATCCCTTCCTTTTCATGGTCCAGCCTTAAAAAAGCCCGGGAAATCGCGAAAATACTCCAGAAAAAGATCAGAGCTGGTCAGTTCCTTCTGGGCGAACCCACTGCCCTGCTTCCGGGAGCCGGGAGGGTCAAATGATCAAAAAAAGACTGGTGCTCAAATTCTCGCCCCAGGTGGTGAACCAGCCCATAATCTCGACGCTGGCAAGAAAATACGACATATCCTTCAACATCCTCCAGGCGACCATCACACAGAACAGGGTCGGCAGGATGATACTTGAGATGGAAGGGAGCAAGAAAAACATTGACGCGGCCTGCGCTTTTTTCAAAAAGAGCGGAGTGTCCTTCCAGAGGCTCGGCGAAGACATCAAGATGGACGAGAAAAAATGTGTTTCCTGCGGCGTGTGCGTCGGATACTGCCCCACGAACGCCTTTTCTTTTGACGCCGGTAACAAGGTCGTGTTCGACCCCAAAAAATGCATCGCCTGCGAGTTCTGCATAACGCACTGCCCCTACAACGCGATGACCTTGAAATACTGATTCAGTGCGAATCCCCGGCGTAGGAGAAAAACACTTTTACCGCCCCCGCGAGCGGGTCAAAAACAATTTCACTCTGAAATACCGTCACTGCAGCATATCCGTATCCTCCGACGCTGATGTTGAGGAAGAATGCCGCGCGAATCTTCCCCTGATATACGGCGAAGTGGAAGACCGCGTCGTTGCCGATAAGCTGTTCGCCGAATCGCTGATACCCGTAGAGAGTGATGACACCGGCCCTGTCATAATCAAAAACATGATCGACGCGGGCCGGAGAGCCGGCACGGGTCCCATGGCGGCGGTCGCGGGGGCTATCGCCGAAGCTTTGTTCCGCTCGGTCAGAACGCCATTCGGGACGCTCATAATAGAAAACGGCGGCGACATCTTCGCTTCTTCGCGGGAGGATCTTATATGCGGTTTATACACCGGGAGCTCTTTTGACAAATTCGCTCTGAAAATAAGAAAGAATCTTCTGCCCTGCGCAATATCGAGCTCGTCCTCACAAATAGGACATTCGCTGAGTTTCGGCAAAGCTCTCCTCGCTGTCGTGATATCACCCTCAGGAGCTATTTCCGACGCTTTTGCGACGGCGCTGGCAAACAGCGTCCGGGCGGCGGAGGATCTTGAAAAGGCCGTTGATTCCTGCGCGGGCAGCAAATCTGTCACCGGCTGCGCCGCGATAATAGATAATAAGATCGCATTCGCCGGCGATATAGAATTCACAGAACTGACTTAAACATAGCGGCCCGCTGACGGTATCCGTAGCGGGCCATATGAGTGAGGGGGTTTACCCGCGCCCCGAGCGAATTGGCAGCGAAGCGCATACCTGAGCGGCCGTCTACGGGTACCTCAGCGGGACGATTGTTGCGCATATGAGACCGGGATTGTTTTATTTTTTCGCTAAATTCTCGAATATGTCCGTCTTGTTCTCAAAGAACTTGTTGTCCTGATCCTGAAAAGCGACGCGCGTTTCCAGAGCCCTGCTGTTGGCGAGGAAACTATTCTCTTTGAACACCGCCGCGCCGGCGATTATATCGGCTCCCGTGGTGTTTTTGCTTATAAGATTATTTTCCGCGCTCAAAGCCCCGCCCATGAGCGTGATGCCGCGGTTGTTGCCGGTGATGACGGACAATGAGATATTGCAGACGGAATTCATGAATATACCGAGGCCTTTTTCGGATCCGGTGATGCGGCACTTCTTTACAGTCATCACGCTTTCGCCGTACAGGAGCATCCCGTTGCGGCAGTTTTTCAGGATGCCTTCCTCGATGAACACGGCGCTCTTATCAAAAAGAGCGAACGCTGTTTCAGCGTTTTCCGGCGAAGTGTTTTTGAAAAATCCTTCCGCATTTTTGACAAACACAAAACCGCCCCACGAGGATTCGCCGGCGAGGGATGATCCGGAGATCGTCACCTCTTCCGCATGGATGACGCCTTCAACGATGATATCCACCAGCCCCGTCCTTGTCATCTCCGAGCCGCCGGCGGCTATGTCCCTGAAAAGAACAAAATCTTTCTCCGACGGCCCCGCAAGGATCTTTGTGCCGGGTTTTATGCGCAGGATCGTGCCCTCTTTGACGAGCAGGTCTCCCTTAAGTTCTATTGTGCCGCTCCACACCTCGTTTTCCGGCATGATCCCTTTCAGAGTCGGTGATTCCGTAGGAGCGTACTCGCGGTCAGTGCCGTTCTTCACATAGCTGTTGCCGGAGCTCTCGCTGGAGGAAGAAGCGTCCATCAAGATAGCGGCCGTATTCTTTATAAAAGCGTTTTTGTTGATCTCCGCCGATGCCTTGCCTTTTAACCTGACGGCGGATTTGTTCTGGACAAACGTGTTTTCCGCTATTCTGCCCGACGAGTTCTCAAAAAAAACGAAAGCATCAGTGTTTTCTTTGAGCGCCGAACCCGCGCAGTCCGGCCGCGCCGCCCCGGCGGCGCTGATGGCCGTCTCATTTTTTTCAAAAGCGCAATTCCTGAAAAAAGGAGACGCGCTGTCGCTCATGCCCACGGCCGCGGTATTGGATCTGAACGAGCAGCCCGTAAAAAAAGGCCTGGCCGAATCATATATCAGAACGGCCCAGCGGCAATTGGAAAAAAGGCAGTCCGTAAAAGAGGCCTTGGCGCCGTCGGCGAGGATGAAGGCTGAGAAGAAATCCTCAAAAACTGAGCTTTTGAATTTCGCGGCGTTTTCGTCAAGTATGAAAAACCCGCTTCCCCGGCCGCTGAACACTAGATTTGAGATAGACGAAGAAGCTCCCTTGCCCGACATTATGATACTGCCGAAACCCGACGGAGCGATAAAAACAACGGGCTTATCGGATGAGCCCTCTATCACTATATTTCCCTCAATTATCACATCACACAGCCCCTCTGCAGTGATTTTTCTTTTCCCGTCGCCGAAAACGGCCTCAAAATCCAGATCGTTGGCGGAATAAGACGACACGAATATTTTTGTTCCTTCCTCTATCCTGAGCGAGGCGCCGAAAGGCACAATAAAATCTTCTGTTATCTCCACCATCCCGCGCCAGAGCACATCTTCTTTTACCGCAGGCAGAGGTTTTGCCTCATATTTTTTTATGCTGTCTATGTCTGTTCCGTTGGCATGAAAAAGATTCTTATCCAGATCCGCGTTGGCGGCGTCCCTTATGTAAAGGCCTTTGCTGTTGTGTGTGATCTCGCACCCTGTCAGGCTGATATTGCTCCTGTGGCGAGCCATGACACCCGACTGCCTGTTTGACAGTATCATGCTCTTTTCCGCGCGGACGCGGCCGCTGTCATAAAGCTCTATACCGGAAGTGGCGTTGGCACTGATCCGGGAATTTTTTAGCTGGACATAAGATTCATTGGCGCTTATGATACCTATGCCGCAATTTTTGATCTCGGTCCTGTCCAGAAATACATCCGCCGAACCTGCGGCAAGAATCCCGTAAACAGCGTCTTTTATCTGTACGCCTTTGAGCGTCAATCGGCCTTTCCCCGCGACAACTATACCGCCCCATCTTATGCCGCCTGCGCCGCCCTGTTCATCCATAGAACCCATCACGCTCTGCAGGTCTTTTCCGAAGACCGCCTCGAGCGACCCTTCAACGATTATCACGGCTTTGCCTTTTATGGCAGTGTCTATATTCCTTTTGCCTATGCGCTGATCGTATGACAGAGAGAAGTTTTCACCGTCGGGAATTATCCGCGTTCCGGGGAGTATCGTCACGCTCGCGCCTTCCCGTATCACACAGTCGCCGTGGAGATAAACTTTCCCGGAAAATACCATATCGGTAACTATCTCATTGGGAAACACCTTCTCGTAAGCGTTCAATCCCGCCGCGCAGAAAGTAAAAAACAATGTGTAGGCCGTGAAGCTTATAAGCGCGTACAAAGAAAAGCTTTGCCGATAAAAAAAGCCTGTCGCAGTCCGGAGCGGGCACGGTTCGAACGAACGGAGAGAGTGAGAGAGCGAGGGCGAGACGGGAGCGGGGATTTTCTCGCCGGGAAAATCAACCGCGTCTTTTTGTCCGACAAAGCTTTTCTTGTCGGTCAATTTCATTCGTTGATATAGAAATCTATAGTCGTGACGCCATAGACTTTTGTCCGGGCCGCTTTCTGCGGAAAGCCGAAATCGCAGCCCGTGCGGTGCTGGCACACGGCTATGCCGCCGGGTTTCAGGGCATTAAAAACCAGTGTCATGAAATCCTTATCCAGCATGAGAGGATAAGGCGGGCCTATAAAAATAATGTCAAATTTTTCAGATGTGTGTTCCAGATAATTCCGCGCGTCGATCGGCACGATGTCGTATTCCCCTGCGTCCACGCCGCCGCTGACAAAATTTTTCCTGATAAGCTCGGCCACCCGCGGGCTTTTCTCAACGAACACGCTTTGCGAGGCGCCCCTTGAAAGAGCCTCAAGGCCCACGGAACCCGTGCCGGCGAAAAGATCCAGGAACCTGGCTCCGCCGATATAGGGGGTGAGGATATCAAAAAGGGATTTCTTGCTCAAGCCCGTCAGAGGCCGCACCCCGTCGGCGCATTCCAGCCTGCGGCCCTTGTATTTGCCTGCTATCACAGAGAGAAAAGATTTTACGCGATTTTTCATTTTTCGTTTTGTCCGTATGTCAGATAAGCTTCTATGAATCCGTCTATCTCACCGTCCATCACGGCGTTTATATTTCCCGTTTCGTAACCCGTGCGCAGATCCTTGGCCATCTGATAGGGCATAAAAACATAAGACCTTATCTGATGCCCCCATCCTATCTGGCCCATGCCGTCATAACGGCGCTGCGTCTGATCTTTACGCTTATCCTCTTCCAGGGCAACAAGCCTGGCTTGAAGGAGCTGCATCGCCCTGGCCTTGTTCTGATGCTGGCTGCGCTCGTTCTGGCAGGCGACGATGACTCCCGTCGGCAGATGCGTGATGCGCACGGCGGAATCGGTTTTGTTGACATGCTGGCCCCCGGCGCCCGAGGCCCGGTAGGTGTCTATTCTCAAGTCCGAGTCCTTTATTTCCACTTCCGCGACTTCTCCCAGATCCGCTATGACGTCACAGGAGGCGAAAGATGTGTGCCGCCTTTTGTTAGAATCAAATGGCGAGATCCGCACAAGGCGGTGAATGCCCGTTTCGGATTTAAGATAGCCGTAAGCGAATCGGCCGCCGACCTCAAAGGTGACGCTCTTGAGTCCCGCCTCGTCACCGGAGATCATATCTATGATCTTGAATTCATAGCCCCTTCTCTCGCACCATCGTGTGTACATCCTCAAAAGCATCTGGCACCAGTCGCAGGCCTCCGTTCCGCCGGCGCCGGAATGCAGCGTGACAATGGCGCCGTTGCTGTCCGAGGGATCGTTGAATTGAAGTTTTATGTTGATCCCGCGGATTTCCGAAGAAATTTTTTCCGATTCTTTTAGAAGTTCATCCCTGAACGATTCGTCATCGGCATACATCCGCGCCATCTCAAAGAAACTTACAGCTTCTTTGTCGACGCTTTTGAAACTTTCGAGGTCTTTTTTCAGGCCCTCAAGTTCTTTCATCAGCTTACCCGCCTTTTGAGGGTCGTTCCATAAACCCTCTTTGAGACTGAGATCCGAAAGTTCGGCGATCTTTTTCTCCATAGCCGGAAAATCGGCGAGAGCCTTCATTTTTTCCGTTTCCTTTTTTATTCCTTCTATCGCGGTCAGCAGATCTTTATCCATTTAAACCTCCGTTGAAATACAAGTGCGCCAACGCGCTTTTGTCTTAAAATAATCAGTAAACCGTACGCCGCAATCAAAGCTGATGCCGCGAGCGTGATGTCAAAATACCTGCCGTAGAAACTTCCGCGCGCGCTCAAGCGGACACTATCCGTAAAAGAACATTCCTCAAAAGGCCCGGTGGCCCGGATGATGCGCCCCCTGGCGTCTATCAGAGCCGAAGGTCCCGTGTTGTTGGCGAAGACCGCCGGTATTCCAAAAGAAGCGGCGCCCACGATGACATGACGCAAATGCTGTTCGGCCGCCGCTGTTTTTCCGAACCACGCGTCATTGGTTATGTTAACGGCGATATTCCCGTCGCCTCTCCAGAGAGACGGATATACCGACTCGCTGCATATAAGCGGTATTATCCTGAGATCTCCGGCTTTAAGTATTATCGCCTCGCTGCCGGACTCAAAGCCGCCGAGAGTGTTTATGACCTTGATAAAGCGCCCCAGAAATTCGCCGAAAGGCACAAATTCTCCGAAGGGCACAAGTTTTCTTTTAAAATAAAACTGTCTCGCTCCGGAGATATCGTCCGATGCCGGAGCAGGATTTAAAAGCAGGGCGCTGTTTTTCAGGACACGCCTGTAATCGCCCTTTTTATCTTCTTCCAGACCGTAAAAAGCCGCTCCCAGCACAGAGGGCTTTTTCTTCATGCTCTCCATCTCTGATATAAAAATACTGATATCAGCGTCGTAATTTATGATGCCCGGCAGCACCGCTTCGGGGAAAACAGTAAGATCAGCCGCTATGGAAGCGGCCGTAAACAATCTGATTTTATCCTTTACGGCGTCGATATTGTCCTTATCCCATTTGATGTCCTGGCTGACATTCGGCTGAACGGTGCAGATATCATATTCTTCCCCGTCTAAAGGAATGCCTATTTTATAAATTCCGAAAACGAGCGTCAGCGCGATAAGAGAGGCCGCGGGTATAAGAGGCCGCAATCTTCTCATGGTGACCGCCCTGTAAAAGGAATGATTCGCGTATATTATCAGGAAAGTCAGAAAATATGGCCCCGTTATCGAGCATATCTGGAGCATGGCCGGATAAGAGGCCTGGCTCACATAAAGAGGGCACCACGGAACAGACCATAGCATTTTACTCCCCGCCCACGACAACAGCACGCCGGATGTGGCGGCATAAAGGCCGTGTTCTTCGGATAACAGCGCCCACAGCGCCGTAAAGAGAGCGAAAAAAGCCCCTGTCAGTATCACCGCGGAAAAGCTGAGAATCGCTGATTCCCCCGTGGCTCTTATCGTCGGATACAGCCAGTAGAAATTGAGTGAGAAAGCCGTTATCCCTGCGGTAAAGCCGAGGATGATCTTCTCAGCGGGTTTTTTGACTTTGCAGGCGAAGAAAAAAGGGACGAGCGCGAACCATGCGGTAAAGCCCATGTCCGCGGGCGGAAAGGCCGCCCAGTATAAAGCTCCGCTGAGGATGCACAATAAGACAGGATAGAACATTCAGTAACGCGCTATTTTCAGACGATCTTCCCGCAGCATTTTTTGTATTTTTTCCCGCTCCCGCAGGGGCACGGATCATTTGGCGTTATTTTTCTTTTAATTTCAATTGCCGTATCGCTTTTAGCTTCCGCCGCGGCTGAGATCCCCGACGGACGACCTGGAGCGCCGCGGCGACGCCCGGCCGTGTTTACGGACACCTGCATATGAAAAATAAATTCCATCGTCTCTTTTTTTACGCTGTCGAGCATGCCCTCGAACATGGCGAGGGATTCCCTTTTATATTCCACGACGGGGTCCTTCTGGGCGTAACCTCTCAGGCCTATGCCTTCCCTCATCTTATCAAGATTCAGAAGATGCTCTTTCCAGTGCTGGTCTATCACCCTTATGGCTATAAAACGTATCATGCCCCCGAACTCTTTTTCGCCCAGCTGCGCGAGCCGTTCATCCCAGGCCTGCGTTATCACATCGGCGGTTTTTTTGCCTATCTCATTTGACGTCATCCTCGTCATATCCTCGTGGCTCAGTCCCGTGTCCCTGTCAACAGCCCTCTTCAGCCATTCGCTGTAGCCGATGGTGTTCCATTTGAAGGATTTGGCGTCGGAAAGATATTCCCCCATGCGGGAATCTATGACATCCTCAAACCAGCCCAGTGTCTCCTCCGGTATGCCCTCGCCGTCAAGAACATCGCTTCTCAGCGAATATATTATGTCCCTCTGCCTGGAGAGCACATTGTCAAAATCAAGGAGTTGTTTCCTCATGTCAAAATGCATGGCCTCTATTTTCTTCTGCGCGTTTGACACGGCCGCGTTTATGAAGGGGTGCTCTATGACTTCTCCGTCCTCAAGCCCTATTCTTTCCATGAGCGGTTTGATCCTGTCTCCGCCGAAAAGCCTCATGAGTTCATCTTCCAGAGAAATAAAAAACTGCGCCGACCCGGGATCGCCCTGACGCGCGCAGCGGCCTATGAGCTGGTTGTCCACACGCCGGGATTCGTGGCGCTCGCTGCCCAGCACATGGAGCCCGCCGGCTTCCAGCACTTTTCCGTGTTCCTTATCGGTGACCTCTTTCGATTCAGCGTAGAGCTTTTTGTATATTTCCCGGGCTCTTTTTATTTCCTCATCGTCCGTGGGCTCAATCGATGACGCCTCGGCTTCAATCAGGGGGTCCAGTTTCATCCCCGCCATTTTCTGCTTGGCTATGAATTCGGGGTTTCCGCCGAGGATGATGTCCGTGCCGCGGCCGGCCATGTTGGTGGCGACGGTGACGCCTTTCAGCCTTCCCGCCTGGGCTATTATATCCGCTTCCCTGGCGTGGTATCTGGCGTTCAGGAGCTCATGAGTGATCCCTGCCCTCTTCAGCAGCGCGCCTATGCGCTCGTTGGTCTCTATGGACCGTGTGCCGATGAGCACGGGAGCGCCCGAGGAATTGATCCTCTTCACTTCGTCTATCAGAGCGTTGAATTTTTCTTTTTCTGTTTTGTATATCTGGTCGTCGTTCTTTTTCCGCGCGATATCCTGGTTCGTCGGGATGCACACGACGTCCAGTTTGTAAATTTTCTTGAATTCAGGAGCCTCGGTGACGGCGGTGCCGGTCATACCGGCTTTATCATCGTAAAGATTAAAGAAATTCTGGAAAGTTATTGTCGCCAGCGTCTGGCTCTCCTGCCTGACGGAAATATTCTCCTTGGCCTCGACAGCCTGATGGAGACCGTCGCTCCAGCGCCTTCCCGGCATCATCCTTCCGGTGAATTCATCAACGATGACGACCTCGCCGTCCTGCACGACATAATGGCTGTCCCTTTTGAACAGGTACCGTGCCCGTATTGACTGTGTTATGTGATGCGGCCATGAGGACTGGATATCGTCGTACATATTCTGGACGCTCAGGAAGGCCTCACATTTTTTAATGCCGGTATCCGTGAGCTCCACAGAATGGCTTTTTTCGTCCACGATGGCGTCATAACCTTTCTTCAGGTCTATTTCCTGATATTTTGCCTCTACCTCTTCAGATTCCGTCACAAAACGCACTTTCAGCTTGGAGGCGACGCTGTCGGCGATGCTGTATTTTTCGTTGGCCTCTTCCCCCGCGCCGGATATTATCAGCGGCGTCCTCGCCTCGTCTATGAGGATGGAATCCACCTCGTCAATGATGGCGTATTCTCTTTTTTCCATGACCTTTTCCCGAAGCGAGAGGACCATGTTGTCCCTGAGATAATCAAAGCCCAGTTCGTTGTTGGTTATATAATTGACATCGCATAA
>VMTH01000033.1 GCA_013791745.1 Candidatus Omnitrophota bacterium | reverse complement strand
ATGGAATAAGGAAAACATTATCGCCGAATAAATAACAGCTTTTCGTGGCGAGTAACGACTGGCTAAACCTTTTAAAATCACCCCTCGGAAAAGAAACTCTTCGGTTAAAGGAGCGATTATTCCAACAAGTATAATGGATGAGAATCCGGAGGTTACGATGCTGGTCATTAATCTATTAATAAATTCCGGCGCTGGCAATATATACCGCAGAAGATTATCTGTCTCTGAAGCTATAATCCCTAACCCAATAAGTAAAGGAAATAATGGCAGAATAATATTGTAACGAAACGAAGTTAGTTGAAGAATTTCCGCCCATTTTTGTTTTGTTTTATTATGAACAAAAAGAAGGATTAACCCAAAAGAAATCAAATTTGTAAAACCTGCGACTATAGAATTCTCAAGAAAAGCGCTTTTGAATATTATAGACGCAATGCCTATTATAATTCCGCAGGAAATCTGGAGAACCAATACAAGGAATAAAAGCCAGAGACTCTGTTTGAAATTAGGGTATAATTCACTCTTGTTCATATTTTGAGCATGGGACAGAACAATGTTATTCTGCATGCTTCACGCTTTTAACACACAGGGCTGCATCAGGTCTATCAGGGACATTTTACAAAACCTTGACGCAGATCGTGGCGTTGTGTCCGCCGAATCCGAGAGAATTGGATATTGCCGCGGTGATCTTGTAATCACGGGGCTGGTTCGGAACATAGTCAAGGTCGCATTCAGGATCCCTGGTGAACTGATTTATCGTGGCGTGCAGCTTTCCGTTTTTCATCTGCAGAAGCGTTGCCGTGAGCTCATTGGCCGACGCGGCGCCGAGCATATGCCCCGTCATGGATTTTGTTGAATTAACCGGTATCTTATAAGCGCGCTCGCCGAACACCATTTTGATGGCGGCGGTTTCCCCTTTGTCATTGAAAGCTGTTGATGTGCCGTGAGCGTTGATGTAGTTTATATCATCCAGTGAAAGCCCGGCGTCTCTGATACAGAATTCCATGGCTTTGGACGACGCCTCGCCGCCCGGCGCCGGCGCTGTTATGTGATAGGCGTCATCCGTGGCGCCGAAACCCGCCAGTTCCGCGTATATGTGAGCGCCCCTGTTCCGGGCGTGTTCGAGTTCCTCAAGCACAATGATCCCTGAACCCTCGGACATCACGAAGCCGTCCCTGTCCTTGTCAAAAGGCCTGGATGCCGTCTTTGGATCGTCATTCCTTGTTGAGAGAGCCTTCAGCGCGCAGAAACTTCCGTGGCCCAAAGGCGTTATCGCGGCCTCAGTGCCGCCGGAAAGTATGACATCCGCGTCGCCGTATTGTATCGTGCGCAAAGCCGTACCGAGAGCGTGATTGGATGAAGCGCAGGCGGAAACAATGCTGAAATTATGGCCTTTGAGGCCGAATCGTATGGCTATTTCGCCGGCAACCATATTTATTATCATCTTCGGCGCCAGAAAAGGTGATATTCTCCTTGGGCCCCGCGAAGTGAGTATATTCGCCCCATCCTCGACGGTGCCTATTCCTCCTATGCCGGAGGCGACAATGGCTCCGCAGCGGAAAGGGTCTTCTTTCCCGATATCCAGCCCTGAGTCTTCCATGGCTTCCGCGGCGGCGGCAATGCCGAACTGCGTGAATTTATCCATTTTTTTGATCTTCATCGGATCTATATATTTTTCGGGATCAAAGCCTTTCACCTCACAGGCGAAAGTCGTGGAATGCTTTGACGCGTCAAAATTGGTGATGGGGGCGGCGGCGGATTCGCTTTTCATAAGCCCCTGCCAGTACGCTTCCTTGCCTATACCTATAGGCGAGACTATCCCGATCCCGGTAATAACCACTCTTCTTTTTTCCATGGTAATTAAACCTCCCAATTTTTATCCGGTTTTCTAACCGTTCAATTCAACAACAGCAGTTTCAAGCGAAACCGTATTTCCGACGGATAACGTTTTTATATCCGCCACTGTTGTTAAATCCGTTTTTATCAATTATTTCAACAAATCTTTCATCAAAATGCCCGTTTCCCACGGTACATCAGCGATGCTGACTCCCGCTTTGGTGAGGGCTTTTATCTTTGAATCCGCAGAACCCATTCCCCCTTCAATAATGGCGCCGGCATGGCCCATTCTCTTCCCGGGGGGAGCGTTTTGCCCCGCGATAAACGCGACTGTGGGAATTTTATTTTGGCTGTTTGCGATATAATCGGCAAGCTCCTCTTCCATTGTACCGCCGATTTCACCGACAATAATTACACCGTCGGTTTTTTCGTCTTTTTCAAAGAGCATATATATGTCCTTAAACGTAGTACCTACAACGGGGTCGCCGCCCAAACCGACAATGGTACTTTGACCCAAACCTTCTTTTACAAGACAATAGCATATCTCAACCGTCAAAGTCCCGCTTCTTGATATAACGCCGATATTGCCTTTTTTTACATATTCCGTGGCTAAAACGCCTATTTTACTTTCTTCCGGAGTCAAAATGCCCGGCGTATTCGGACCTATCAGCATCACATTATGTTTTTTCGCGTTAGATATAAATTTAAGCGAATCGTGAGGGGATATCCCTTCAGTAATCGCGATTATAATATTTATGCCGCCGTCAACCGCTTCGTTAGCCGCGGGCAAGGTAAATTTTGAAGGAACAAATATTCCACAGGCATCAATTTGATGTTCCGCCAGAGCCTCTTTGACTGAATTATATACGGGTTTTCCCAAATGCGTTATTCCGCCCTTCCCCGGGGTCACGCCGCAAACGATGTTTGTACCCATATCAAGCATCTTGCGGGAATGAAATGTTCCTTCTTTGCCTGTCATCCCCGAAACCAGAACTTTCGTAGTTTTATTTATTAGAATTGACATTATAAAGTTTTTAAAATTTCCACAACTCTTTTACCGGCGTCTATATCATCTTCGTACAGTTCTTTCACGCCGGCGTTCTTTAAAGTCTCCAACCCTTCCACTGAACCCGTACCGCGCATGGCTATAACCAGAGGAACATTTAGAATTCCGCTTTTAATTGCCTCAGCCAAACCTTTCGCGATTACGTCGCATCTTGATATACATCCGAAAAAATTACCGAATATTATTTTAACGTTAGGATTAGCGAGAATTATTTCTATCGCCTCTTTTGCCTTGTGATATGTCCGGCCGGATACTTCAAGAAAATTAGCCGGTTTGCCTCCAAAATAAGTGATGATGTCAAGCGTTGCCATATTCAGCCCCGCGCCATTACCCGTAACGCCTATATCACCGTCCAATTCCACATATCCAAGATTAATTTTTCTCGCTCTCGTTTCTAACGGCGTGTATGTATCCTCTTCTTTCTGATATTCAGGATGTTTGTGAACGGCTTCATCATATATTGATATTCTGGCATCCGCTGCAATAAGTTTTCCGTCACCCGTTATAACAAGCGGGTTTATTTCCGCGACATCACATTCGTATTCAGTAAAAATTCTGTAGAGAGCCCGCGCTATATCAGCGATTTCCAAAGTTGTTTTTTCATCAAACCCAAGTTTACCAATCAAACTTTCAACATGGTTTTTATTGAAACCGTCAAGTATGTCTATGGACAATTTGATTATAGCCTCAGGCCTTGTACGGGCAAGCTCTTCTATGTCCATTCCGCCTTCACCTGAAATCATGAACACTATTTTAGCTTTGGATCGCAGAATGCTGTAACCGAGATAAATTTCCCGTTTTATATCAAGTTGTTCCTCAATAAGTATCTGCCTGGCCTGTAAACCTTTGATCCTGAGACTTAAAAGCTGCTTAAAACCGTTACGCACTTCCTCTTCCGTAAATGCCGGTTTAATTCCGCCGGCTTTACCGCGCCCGCCGGTCAGCACCTGGGATTTTAAAACAACAGGTTTGTTTGTAAGATGCCGGCCTCTATCCGCATTATATTGCTCATATACACTGCCCGTTGGTATGGGAATTGAATATTCGGTAAAAATTTTCTTGGCTTCAAATTCATAAAGTTTCATATTTTTATAATAGCATAATCTATCGGTTGGTGTCTATTTTACAATTCCAAAACCTCGAAAGTTCCATTTTGTTATGT
>VMTH01000032.1 GCA_013791745.1 Candidatus Omnitrophota bacterium | reverse complement strand
CTTAAAGAAGAGGGTTATTCGGTTATCAGCATTTTGGGCGTCAGGGATAAGAAATTTCTTTTCTGGGATGAAAAGATAAAAGCCGTTTCGGACGAATTCTATCTTGTCAGTGACGATGGTTCCTGCGGCGGCAAAGGTTTTATAACAGGGCCGCTGGAAAAGGTCATAGAAAAAGGCGATGTGAGTTTTGTTTACGCCGTGGGGCCGGTGGTTATGATGAGAGCGGCATCGGCGCTGACAAAGAAATACGGAGTTAAGACGATAGTCAGCCTTAACCCTATAATGCTGGACGGCACGGGGATGTGCGGCGTCTGCCGTGTGGAGGTGGCGGGAAAGACAAAGTTCGCCTGTGTTGACGGCCCCGAATTTGACGCCCACGAAGTGGATTTTGACGGCCTTATGAAAAGGCAGTCCTTGTATCTTGAACAGGAAGAGCAGGCCAAAGAGCACAAGTGCCGATGCGGCCATGGAAAAAACCCGGCCGGAGGCGGGCAGGGATGCTGAAAAATAAAACGCCTATGCCGCTTCAGCCGGCGGATGTAAGAAAAAAGAATTTTGACGAGGTCGCCCTCGGGTATTCCAGAGAAGACGCGCTCAGGGAGGCCTCGCGATGCCTGATGTGCAAGAACAGGCCGTGCGTGGCGGGATGCCCCGTGGAAATAGACATACCCGCCTTCATACAGCTCATAAAAGAAGAACGCTTCATTGAATCTTATGAGAAAATAAAAGAGACCAACTTTCTTCCCGCTGTCTGCGGAAGAGTCTGCCCTCAGGAAAAACAGTGCGCCGCTGTTTGCACATTAGGCATAAAAAACGAAGCCGTGGCGATAGGTCGGTTGGAGCGCTTTGCCGCGGATTACGCGGAAAAAGCCCCCGCCGAGAAAAAGCCTTTCGCCGCCACCGGCAAAATATCAGCGGCCGTCATAGGATCGGGGCCGGCGGGACTGACGGCGGCCGGGGAGCTGGCGAGATCAGGTTTCAGGGTGACGGTCTTTGAGGCTCTCCACGAAGCGGGCGGGGTCATGGTTTACGGCATTCCCGAATTCAGGCTGCCGAAGAGCGTCGTGAAGAAGGAAATAGACGATCTCAGGGCGATGGGCGTTGATTTCCGCCTGGGTTATCTTATAGGCAGGATAAAGACCATAAAATCTCTTTTTGCCGAGGGATATTCGGCGGTTTTCATCAGCACCGGCGCCGGCCTGCCGCGTTTTATGGGTATTCCCGGAGAAAATTCAAACGGGGTTTATTCGGCCAATGAGTTTCTCACGCGCATAAACCTGATGAAGTCCTACCGTTTCCCGGAATATGCCACGCCGCTCAAAAAGATCAGGAATGTTGTTGTCGTCGGCGGCGGGAATGTTGCCATGGATTCGGCCAGGTGCGCGATAAGAATGGGCGCCGAAAATGTTTATAATGTCTACCGCCGGACCAGAGATGAGATGCCGGCGCGGCTCGAGGAGGTGGAACACGCCGAAGAAGAGGGCGTGATCTTCCGTTTTCTTATGAACCCCGTTGAGATAGAAGCCGGCGCTGACGGGGCGGTCACGCGGGTCAAATGTGTAAAAATGAAACTGGGGGACAAAGATGAAAGCGGCCGCGCCCGCCCTGTCGAGATACCCGGTGATTATGAATGGATAGAGGCCGACACCCTTGTTTCAGCGATAGGCGTTATGGCCAACCCTCTTCTTAAAGACACTTCGGAAGGATTGAAGTTTAACAAAAGAGGTTACATAGAGATAGATCCCGATACCTTTGAGACCTCTATAAAAAATGTTTACGCGGCGGGGGATATTGTCTCCGGCGCGGCGACTGTCATTTCCGCCATGGGCGGCGGAAAACGCGCGGCCGATGAAATAGTGAAACGCTTCAAAGGCAAATAGCTTCACCGATGCATGAAAATAAGTTGAGCCCTGCGAAATCCGCCGCCGGCGGAAAAGTCTGCGTTCACATAGTCACGACCCTCGAGCTGGGCGGCGCGCAGCAGAACACGCTTTTCACCGTCGCGAACATGAGCGCTTTCCGCGGCGTTCTGATAGCCGGCCGCGAGGGCATGACAGAACCCGGGGGAATTGAGGTTTACCGGGTAGGCTCTCTTGTCAGGGAAATAAATCCATTTAAGGACATCGCCGCCTTTTTTTCGCTTTACAGCATCTTAAGGAATTTAAAACCTCATATAGTCCACACTCATTCATCCAAGGCGGGTATCCTCGGGCGCTGGGCGGCTTTTTTCGCGCGAGTTCCTGTTATCATCCACACCTTTCACGGCTTCGGTTTTAACGACAGGCAGAAAGCGCGCGTGAGAAAAACCTATATTTGGGCGGAAAAGATGACGGCTAAAGTATCCACCGCTCTTTTCGCCGTGTCAAAAAACAACCTTGAAAAAGCCGTTTCTCTGGGTATTTGCCCGGAGGATAAGATATCGGTGGTTCATTCGGGGATAGACATGAAGGCGTGGGAAGGCCGTATCACGCGCGCTGACGCGAAAAAAAGTTTCGGCATAGCGAAGGATGTTCCCGTCGTGGGAATGGCCGCCTGCTTTAAGGAGCAGAAGGCGCCGCTGGATTTCATAGAGGCCGCCGCGCGCGTTAAAAAGCTCAATCCCCTGACGAAATTCATGATTGTCGGTGACGGCATTCTCCGGGAGGAAATAGAGAAAAGTATTTACAGGCATCGTCTGGGCGATGATGTGATACTCGCCGGTTGGCGGACGGACATGGAAAAAGTCCTCCCCGCTTTTGACGTGAATGTCCTGACCTCGCTCTGGGAGGGCCTTCCGAGGGTGTCTCTTGAGGCCGGGGTCTGCCTGATACCGCAGGTGCTCAGCGATGTTGACGGCGTTTCCGAGATAATAGAAGACGGCGTCACGGGTTATCTTGTCGAGCCGCATGATATTGAAACATTCGTCGAGCGTATAGATTTTCTCATAAAAAACCCCGATCAGGGCAGGGTGCTCGCCCATAAACTCAGGAAAAAGCTCACGGGGGATTTTGACATAAGGGCAATGGTGCGCCTCATAGAGCAGAAATACAGCGAAATATTAAACCAGAATATTTGACCGAAGTATAAAATTCTTGACTTTTTTTTGTGGTTTGGTCCAATTTTTTGGTTTCGTCCGAATTTCCTCCATCCCATTTTTTGATTCTTGAATTATTTCGGTTAATTGTGTTATAATCGGGCTATGACAGGCAAAGTAACATCAGAGCTTGAGCGGATTCTCAGAGACCTCAAAGAGAAGAGGCTTGAGGAGCGCGAGACACTGATCTCCCGCATCAAGAGCGAGGAGCTCCGCGTGCGGGAACTTCTTGACAAAATAGAACAGCTCAAAAAACTCAACTCCGAGGAGACCGCGCAGCTGATGGAACAGATGAAACTGCGGGAAGCTCATTTTACGAACGAGATAGGCATAGGCAATGAGAAGGTGCGTATCGTTGAGGACGATAACCTGAAATTCCAGGCGGAGCTGGAAGCCGTGAAAAAACAGCTTTCAATGGAAAACAAACTGCGCTCCGGCGAAAAAGACGCTTATGAGAGAAAGATAGTGTCGCTGACAAAAAATTATGACGCCATCCTAGCCCAGCGTCAGAGAGAGCTGGCCGGCATGGACAGAAAGATGGCGCAGCTGCAGGAAAAGTTCATAGATGAGATGAGCCGCGAGAAAGCCAAATCCGACACCACCGCTCAGATGATCAAAAACGAGCTGGAAAGCGTTATAAGAGAAAAGAACGCCGAGATAATGAAGCTAGAGGCCAAGAGGCAGGACGGCGAAAAAACGGTTAACAGCCTTAAGCAGGAAACAGGGGTTTTGAAGAGTGCCGCCAAGGAACTGCGCTCGCAGATGAAAGTCCAGAGGGATGATTATGAGCTGCAGCTGAAAAATATGGACAGAGAATGGGAAGAGGCGCTCCGCCGCAAGGAAAGGGAGAAAAAAGAGATCGCTTCCCAGATGAAGAAACTTGAAGTTGATATAGCGGCCCAGTATACCGCGCAGCTCAAAGACGCCGCGGAGGAGAAAAAAGCGCTTTCAAACAAAGTGCTCGCTCTTCAGCGCCAGATAGAGGAGATCAATCTCGCCCATGAAAGGGTGCTCGTCGAGAAAGACGAATTTTACAGGAAGCAGATCGCTGTTTTAAGGGACGCCCAGATAGAAATAGAAAACCGTTTCCAGATGAAGGAAGACGAACTCAACATGATAAAGTCCGAGCTCGAGACAGAAATATCCGTCATAACCGGCGTGGAAAGGGAATCCGATGAGAGCACCTCCAGAGTCCGCTCAGAAATACCCCCGGAGAACGAAGGCCTGAAAAAGAAACTGAAAAAACTTTTCGCAGCGCCGAAAAACAATAAACGGCAGGCCTTGGCGGATTCCGTGCCCGAGCTTTTCAAGATGCCGCTTCCCGGCCGGCGCGAGAGCGATATTGATAATTTTATAGAGCCGGAACCTTCCGGCTCGAAAGCGTCCGCTGAAAGCAAAACTGCGTCCGCTCCCGACGACAAAAAAAGGCAGATACAACTCATAATATCCCAGAAACAGGATCAGGCGAAAGAGCTTGAAACGGAACTTGAGGGGACTGACGGCGAGCAGAGATCGGGACTACAAAGCCGCATAGACGGCCTGAAAGTCGAGATAGAAGAGTGGCAGTCCCGCCTCAGGTAATTTTTCTAACTAGTTGAGGTAAAATATGTTGAACAAAGAGAAATCCGCCTGCGGCGGAAAAAAAGCATTGATCACAGGTATTACAGGCCAGGACGGTTCTTATCTTGCCGAACTTCTCCTGTCAAAAGGTTATGAGGTGCACGGCATCATAAGACGCGCGTCCACTTTCAACACGCATAGGATAGACCACATATATGTCGATCCCCACACCAAAGGGGCCAAGTTTTTTCTGCACTACGGTGATCTGTCGGACGGTGAGCAGATAACCAATGTCATATACAACATCAAACCGGATGAGATCTATCATCTCGGTGCGCAAAGCCATGTCAGGGTGAGTTTTGACATACCGGAATATACCGGAAATGTGACCGGCCTCGGCACCACGAGGATACTTGAGGCGATAAGAAAAAGCGGTATAAAAACAAAGTTTTATCAGGCCTCATCTTCGGAAATGTTCGGAGCGGCGGCCCCGCCTCAGAGCGAGAACACGGCTTTCAAGCCGCAGAGCCCCTATGCCGCGGCGAAGCTGTATTCATACTGGATGGTCAGGAATTTCAGGGAAGGTTACGGCCTTTTCGCGTCAAACGGCATTCTGTTCAATCACGAAAGCCCCCACAGGGGCGAGACTTTTGTGACCCACAAGATCACGCGCGCGGTCGTGAATATTGTCGCCGGAAGGCAGGAAAAAATTTATCTGGGCAATCTGGCGGCAAAAAGGGACTGGGGTTTCGCTCCCGAATATGTCGAGGCTATGTGGCTGATGCTCCAGCAGGAAAAGGCGGATGATTTTGTGATAGGCACGGGGGAGAGCCATTCCGTCAAAGAATTTGTTGAAGAGTCTTTTTCCTACGCGGGTATAGAGCTGGAGTGGAAAGGCGAAGGTGAAAAGGAAAAAGGCATTATAAAGAGCTCCTGCCAAAAATTGAAGCCGGGCCGGGTTATAGTGGAAATAGACCCTAAATATTTCAGGCCCACGGAAGTGGATTTCCTCAAGGCTGATATTTCAAAAGCAAAAAAGATTCTGAAATGGCAGCCCAGGGTGACATTCAGAGAGCTTGTTAAAATAATGCTTGATTATGATATGAAGGCCGCCGGTATGGAACCAAAGGGAGAAGGGATGGCTGTCTGCAGGAAAAAGGGCTTTGATTATACCGAGCACCGGATTTCCCGGGTTTGCAGAAATGAAAGATAGCCGGTAAATAATTATAAGGACAATCATTACGGAAGATTTCGGATTTATGGATAAAAACTCAAAAATTTATGTCGCCGGACATACCGGGCTTGTGGGTTCCTCTCTCGTTCGCAATTTGAAGAGTAAGGGCTACTCCAATCTTATATTTCGCGATTTTGAGGAGTTAAACCTCCTCAGACAGGCCGAGGTTGAGAATTTTTTTGAAAAGGAAAAACCCGAATATGTTTTTCTCGCCGCGGCGAGGGTCGGCGGTATCCTGGCAAACAGCACATACACGGCGCAATTCATTTATGAGAACTTAATGATTGCCGCGAATGTCATAGATTCGTCATACAAATACGGAGTAAAGAAATTGCTTAACCTGGGGTCGTCGTGCATTTATCCCAAATTAGCGCCGCAGCCCTTGAAAGAGGAGTATCTGCTGACGAGTCTTCTGGAGCCCACGAATGAGGCCTACGCCGTGGCAAAAATAGCCGCTATCAAGCTGTGCAGGTATTACAATCAGCAGTACGGCACTAATTTTATCTCGGTTATGCCCACGAATCTTTACGGTCCGGGAGATAATTTCAATCTGGAAACGGCGCATGTCCTTCCTATGCTTCTCAGAAAATTCCATCTCGCAAAGATGCTTTCTGAAGGGAATTACGAGGCTATAACAGCCGATATCAAAAAATATCCGCTCGGCAGCGGACGCGATGAGAGAATAAAGCCGGATGACAAAACGTCCATAGATGAGTTGCTGGGGGAGATCGGAATAACGAAGGGCTATGTGAAGATCTGGGGGACAGGGAAGCCCTACAGGGAATTCCTGTATTCCGACGATCTGGCGGATGCCTGTGTTTTTCTCATGGAAAAATACGATTTTAAGGATATAGGCGAATTCGTGAACATCGGCTGCGGCGAGGACAGAACGATATACGGGTACGCGGAACTTATAAAAGATGTCGTCGGCTTCAAGGGCGAGATCCTAACCGATCCCTCGAGGCCAGATGGCACGCCCCGCAAACTTCTGGATGTTTCAAGACTCACGGCGCTCGGCTGGAAGCGACGCATAAGCATGGAAGACGGCTTGAAACGATACTACGAACATTATACCGGCAGTTAGGTTCGGCTGGGGTTCCCTAATCTGTTGTTTCGCACAACCTGTTTTAAGACCCTTTTTCGTCCAGATTCTTATTTGAGGCAATGTGTCCGGATTTTCACTGAGGCCAAGCGCGCACTTGACAAACTATGGCGATTTTATACAATGTTCAAAATATGAACGATACAATTGATATGACGGAGAATGAGTATAAGTTGCTGCTTATAGTAGCAGGCTGACGCCGCATTATGTTATGGCGAAATATGGCGAGATAAAAAAGAGAATATAAATTATGACGGATTTGAAAAACCTAATTGCGCCGGGCGAATCGGAAAAGCTGGAATTTAAAAAGTCCACCGCCGACTGGAAAGCGATAATCAAGACCGTTGCCGCTTTCAGTAATAGCCGTGGCGGGAAAATAATTATAGGCGTGTCGGATTCGGATAAATTATCCGGCGTTAAAATCGGCAGAGATACCGTGGAAAATCTCACCAATCAAATTTCGCAGAACACCGATCCTAAAGTTCATCCGCGGATAAGCATAGAAAAAATAAATGCAAAAACCGTAATTGTAATAACGATAAAAGAATCGTCCGACCATCTGGTTCTGGCCTTTGGCAGACCGTTTAAGAGAGTGGGGAAATCAACGGTCAAAATTTCCAAGGACGAATATGAAAACCTGATTTTAGAAAAGCACAAAGACAAATTGTATTTTGATTCTCAAATTTGTGAAGGGGCGAAGCTAAAAAATATCAATAAAGGAAGAGTGGGATGGTTTATTAAAGAAGCGAAAAAACAGAGAGGGTTAGATATAGACGAGAACCTTTCAACAGAGGAAATTTTAGAAAAATTGAAGCTGATTAAAGATAAAAAAATTACAAATGCCGCTATATTGTTATTCGGGGAAAGGCCTCAAGAAATGTTTTTGCAAACAGTGATAAAAGCAGTTAGATTTAAAGGCGCCGGGGTGACTGAAGATATGCTTGATTTTAAAACAATAGAGGGAGACATATTAAGCCAACTTAAAAAAGCAGAAGATTTTATTTTTGAGCACATTCCAAAAAAGGCATGGATAGAGGAAGGCAAACTGCAACGCAGGAGAAATGGTTGTATCCACCCAGAGCAATAAGAGAGGCTTTGGTAAATGCTTTGGCGCACAGAGATTATAAAACCACAGCGGGGATTCAAATTAGAATTTTTGATGACAGCTTGGAAATATGGAATCCGGGGAGTTTAACATCCGGTCTTACCATACAAAAACTAAAGACAAAACATGATTCTATCCCCGGAAATCCTCTGATCGCCAGAGCCTTTTTCTGGGTAAAATATGTGGAGGAAGTGGGCACAGGAACAAACAAGATAATCAAATGGTGCAAAGAATGGGAGCTTCCCGAACCTGAATTTGAAGAGACGGGAACAAGTTTTGTGCTGACTTTCAGGAGATTTTATGTTAATGAAACTTTATTGGAATCGTTAAATGAACGCCAAAAAAAAGCTGTTGCTTATATGAGAGAAAAAGGCAGGATAACCAATAGCGAGTATCAAAAACTTTGCGCCGGTATAAATAGGGAAACTATAAGAAAAGACCTAAATGAGTTAATTGATAAAAAGATTATTGTTCGAAAAGGAGAAAGACGGGGGGTTTATTACGAACTTATATAATATGCCAACTTTATGCCAACTTTATGCCAACTTTAAAGATGGTTGTAAGGAAAAATGGGCGTTGGTCCGCAAACGCGCTATATTTCATCGGGCATATCTATCGGACAGTAAAACAACAGGAGAAAATGGTGATTGAAGAAGTGGGCAATTTTTGCTCTGTTAAAAGCAATTTAAAAGAAAAGGCAGAAGAGGTTATTATGTTATTAGGTGAGTCCTTTCAGGTGAATAAAAAATGCCGGAACGGGCAAAATTATGAACGATATAATTGATATGACGGAGAACGAGTACAGGCTGCTTCTGGCGGTGGAGTCCGGCGAGGCCGCCTCACAGCGGAAACTTTCCGAGAAGCTCAATATTTCATTGGGCATGATAAACCTCTGCCTGCGGCGTCTCATCAAGCAGGGCTATATCAAAACTCACGGTCTGAACAAAAGAAAAGTTCAGTATTTATTGACTCCGAAAGGTTTTAGCGAGAAAATGCGCAAAACATATCATTACACGCAGAAAACGATGAACGAACTTGCGCGTATCAAAGAAAACATACAGAACGAAATCAAAGCGAGATATCTTTCCGGTGAGAGAAATTTTACCGTCGCCGGAACTGGAGAGCTTTCGGACCTCGCCGAAATAGCCATAAAAAATCTGAAATACGGCGATATCGTTTATAAGAGAAAGGAAGAAGGATCTGCCGATGTTCTAATAGCCGCCGGCGAAAAACTCCCTCTGATGTCTCTTGCCGCAAAATTATGATGGCTAAAGTTATAATTATGAACTATCTGCGTTTTGTTCAAGAGGGAGAAATAAAATTTTAATATGAAAATTTCTGTAATTGTGTGCACTAAGAATAGAATGGAAGATATAATAAATTTTACAAAGTCGTTGTATGTGCAAACCCGATTACCTGAACAATATATTATCATTGATGCTTCGGATGTTCCTTTAAATAAAAGAGAGAGTTTCACTAAAATTTTTAATCAAAAACCAGATATTACAGAATTGCTATATGTTCATACCAAGCCGGGGCTGACTTTGCAGCGGAATATCGGCGCCGGAAAAGCGACAGGCGATATTATATTCTTTTTTGATGACGATGTGATTTTAGAAAATAATTATATTGAAATAATAGCAAAAGTATATATTGAAAAACAACAATATATGGGTGGGATGGGGATGATGAGGATTTT
>VMTH01000031.1 GCA_013791745.1 Candidatus Omnitrophota bacterium | reverse complement strand
GTATCAAGCCGGTTCCCCTGCCATAGCGCGCTGAGCGCTTGACAGACATATGAACATATGATAATGTGTTCATATGTTTACGGAGGGACGATCATGAAACAATATGTGAAGATCTTTAAAACGCTGGGTGACGACGCGAGACTCGGGATTTTTCTTCTCCTCTCGGGGGGTGAACTCTGCGTGTGCGAACTCGTAAAGACACTGGGGATGGAGCAGTCGGCTGTTTCGCACAGCCTGAGAAAACTTGAAGCCGCCGGGATTGTCAAAAAAAAACGCTCGGGAAAATGGAAACTTTATTCTCTCACGGACTTCGCCTCAAAGGATAAGACCCTCAAATGCATCTCTAAAGAAATATGTTTAACCCCCGCCCTCTCCCGCGGGCTCAAACTCTGCGAAAAACAAAAAGTGCGCTCTAACTGCGGAGCGAACAAAAGGATTTCAAAAAAATGAAAGAACGGAATAAATTTTTAGCGATCATCGCCGTATTTCTCGCGGCTTTTTTCATTCCCTTTGACAGCCCCGTGATCAGACGATCGGCGCTGGAAGCTTTTATGATGCTGCGGGAATACGCCAGGGCCCATGTGCTGCTGTGCCTTGTCCCCGCGTTCTTTATAGCCGGAGCCATTGCGAATTTTATCTCTCAAAGTTCCGTAATAAAATATTTCGGTGCGGAAGCGAACAAAATTTTATCGTATTCGGTAGCGGCTGTTTCGGGCACCATTCTGGCCGTGTGCTCCTGCACGGTGCTTCCTCTTTTCGCTGGGATTTACAAAAAGGGAGCCGGCATAGGCCCTGCGACGGCATTTCTTTATTCGGGCCCCGCGATAAATGTGCTGGCGATAATCCTGACAGCGCGTATCCTCGGCGTTGAAATGGGAATTGCCAGAGCGCTGGGCGCGATCGTATTTTCCGTGATAATCGGTTTACTGATGCACTTCATTTTTTACAAAGACGACGCGAACAGAGAAACCGGCGGGAAATTAAATTTCGGGCAGGATGATCAGCGCGAAAAACCGCTCTGGAAAACAGCTGTTTATTTCGCCGTGATGGTGGCAATCCTTATTTTCGCAAACTGGAACAAAGCCGAAAATGTCGGCGCGGGGCAATTCATATACGGAATAAAGTGGCATATTACCGGCGGTCTGTTCCTGCTCCTGGCATTTATCCTTTACGGCTGGTTCAAAAAAGACGAGCTTTCGGCATGGACGAATTCAACATGGGGATTTGCCAAGCAGATACTTCCCCTGCTTATGACCGGCGTTCTCGTCGCGGGCTTTCTTCTGGGGCGCCCGGGTCACGAGGCTCTCATCCCCGCGAAATGGATCGTCGCTTTGGTCGGAGGAAACAGCCTGTGGGCAAATTTTTTCGCGGCGGTTTCAGGGGCTCTCATGTATTTCGCGACTCTCACGGAGGTGCCGATACTACAGGGGCTCCTCGGCGCGGGCATGGGTAAGGGCCCGGCGCTGGCGCTGCTTCTTGCGGGGCCGGCTCTCTCACTCCCGAATATGCTCGTCATAAAAAGCATAATCGGCGCAAAAAAAACGCTCGTTTACATAACGCTTGTCGTCGTGATGGCCACTTTAAGCGGCATGCTGTACGGAATAATATGAGGATGGAATAAAATGAAAATTGAAATTCTGGGCACCGGATGCCCTAAATGCAGACAACTGGAACAAAACGCGAGGGACGCCGCCGCGGAGAGCGGTGTTGAAATAGAAATCGTCAAAATCAGCGAACTGAGCGACATCATGAACTACGGCGTTATGATGACGCCGGCTCTTGCTATAGACGGTGAAGTGAGATCCACAGGAAAAGTGTTGACTAAAGACGATATCAAAAAACTGATAATGTCATAAAAGCGGGGTTATAAAATGCGAACATTAAAAATTATCGGCATGGTGTTGATTTGTTTAAGCTTTTTGAATATTTCCTGCCGAGACACCGCGCCGCAATCCGAATTGCCGCCGCAGAAAACGGAGATGGCTTCTACGGAAAAAACTGAGGCGACAGAAAAAGTCACCGCGCAGAATGCCGTGGTTAAAAAAGCAAAAAACGCGCCACCCACCGTAAAGAAAACCGCGCCCGTTGAAAAACTGAAAGCGACTTTTATTGAGCTGGGGTCGGTGAACTGCGTGCCCTGCAAAATGATGGCGCCTATCGTGGAAGAGATTAAAAATGAATACGCGGGACAGGTTAAGGTAATTTTCTACGATGTGTGGAAACCGGAAGGCCGACCATTCGGTGACAAATACAAAATACGCGCGATCCCCACTCAGGTGTTTCTCGACGCTGACGGTAAAGAATATTTCAGGCACGAGGGCTATTTCCCCAAGGATGAAATTATCAGCGTCCTGAAAGAAGCGGGTGTGAATTAATGCTGGGGTCTATTTTTGAGCGGCTTTATTATGCGCTCGATTCAACCCCGCTGATTGCCCTTTCGGGCGCGTTCATATGGGGGGTTCTGAGCATAATCCTCAGCCCATGCCACCTTTCGAGCATCCCGCTTATAATAGGTTTCATTGACGAACAGGGAAATATCACGACAAAACGGGCGTTTCGTCTTTCCCTTCTCTTTTCAACGGGCATCCTCATTACTATTGCGGCAATAGGATTGATAACAGGTTTAGCCGGCAGAATGCTGGGGGATATCGGAAAATTTGGGAATTATTCAGTGGCCGTTATTTTTTTGGTGATAGGCCTTCATCTTATGGAAATCATACAGATCCCTTTTGCCGGAGCAACCGGCGGCGGCTACAGGAAAAAAGGCGCTGCGGCGGCTTTCGTGATCGGGCTGATTTTCGGAGTCGCGCTGGGGCCCTGCACTTTCGCTTATATGGCGCCCATGCTCGGCATTGCCTTCAAAGTCGCCGCCGATAATCTTATCTATTCCGTTTCTTTAATTATCGCCTACGCGGCATGGCACTGCTCTGTCATTGTGCTCGCCGGCACTTTTACGGAAGCTGTACAGCATTATCTTCACTGGAATGAAAAATCCCGGGGCGCCGTCATACTTAAAAAAATCTGCGGAGCACTTGTCATACTCGGCGGCGTTTACCTTATCCTGACATGAAACAATAGGAGGAATTTATGGAAGCGGAAAAAAAAGCGATGAATGTTTTTGAAAGTTATCTGACCTTATGGGTTATTCTATGTATCGGCGCGGGTATCACCCTCGGGCGTTTCGCTCCCGGCGCGGCTCAATTCCTTGACGGCCTTGCCATCTATGTTAACGGCGCTCCCGTGGTGTCAATTCCGATAGCCGTCTGTCTTTTTTTTATGATGTACCCCATAATGGTAAAGATAGATTTTACAAAAGTGCTCAAAGCAGGAAAATCCGTCAAGCCCGTCAGCCTGACTCTTGCCGCGAACTGGCTGATAAAACCTTTCACAATGTACGCGATATCGCTGTTCTTCCTTGGCTATCTCTTTAAAAATTTAATAGGCGCCGATGCCATGGATCTCGTTAAACTTCCACCCGGGGCGGGAGACTGGGCTGTCGGGTCCATCCACGGAGCCGGCACGGTTGTGCTTGCCGGAGGCGTTAAATTGCTTCAGATACCTCTCTGGAGAAGTTTTTTCGCCGGCTGTATCCTGCTGGGCATCGCGCCCTGCACGGCCATGGTGCTCGTGTGGGGTTATCTCGCGAAAGGCAACGACGGCCTCACTCTCGTCATGGTGGCCATAAACTCACTGACCATGCTCTTTCTTTACGGGCCTCTCGGCGGCTTCCTCCTCGGTGTGGGGCGCTTACCGGTGCCGTGGCAGGCGCTCCTGCTTTCAATAAGCGTTTATGTGGCACTGCCTCTTTTAGCCGGCTTCGCCTCCAGAAAACTTCTCCTGCGCGCGAAGGGGGAAAACTGGTTCAATGAAAAATTCCTTCATGTTCTTACGCCAGTTTCAATCAGCGCCCTGCTTTTCACACTGATACTTCTCTTTTCGTTCAAAGGAAACATAATACTGGAGAAACCGCTGACAATCCTGTGGATTGCGATACCGCTTTTTATTCAGACAAATCTGATTTTCGCTCTCACCTACGGCAGCGCCAAACTGCTGAAACTGGAATATGAAAACGCCGCGCCTGCGGCTTTGATAGGAGCAAGCAATCATTTTGAAGTGGCGATAGCAACGGCAACAATGATCTTCGGACTCTCATCAGGCGCGGCTCTGGCCACGGTCGTCGGCGTGCTCATTGAGGTGCCTGTGATGCTCATGCTTGTGAAAGTCTGCCGGCGCACACGGAACTGGTTTTAAGAAAAAAGGGGGAAAAAAGGGGGACGGAGGAAAGTTGCTTGAAAAAAGGGGGACGGAGGAAAGTTGCTTGATTAATTCTTTTGACTTTCCTCCGTCCCCCTTTTTTCTTCCGGCTCTATGTGAATTGTTGATTCTATACCAAGTTCATCTTTTACGGCGACTTCTATTTTTGACGCTCTCGCGTGCGCGTGGGCGATGCTCATTCCCGCCGGAAAGCGTATGTGAAAAGTCGCCTCGATGTGATCGCCGTAGCGGTGGATGTGAAGATGGTGTATAACTGTTCCCCAGCCGCTTTGAGCTTTTATTACGGCGTTGATCTTATCTTCCATTGCTTTTGCCGGGGCCGCGCCGAGGATAGAGCCCGACACGTCTTTGATTATCTCATAGGCGGCGTGAAAGATAAAAATCGCTATCGCTATTCCCATGAGGCCGTCAATAATGGCGAATTTTCCGCAGATGAATATGCCGAGAAGAATCATGACAGATGTGATAGCGTCGCTCCTGTGATGCCAGCCGTCGGCTCGGAGAACCGCGCTGTCGACCTTTTCCCCCGCCCAGAGGGCAAAGCGCGCCATCGCTTCTTTTATGATAACAGACAGCCCCACCACCCATATCGCCCAGATGGGATAATCGGGATGTGAGCCGGAGATGATCTTCACAAAAGATTCTTTGAGGCAGCCGAAGGCCACCACGGCCAGAAGCGTCGCTATTACCACCGCGCCTATTGATTCCGCCCCCCCGTGGCCGAAAGGATGTTTTCTGTCGGCTTTATGAGAGGCGAACCAGAAGCTGAACACGACGATGGCGGATGTGACCGAGTCCGAAAGGGTGTGCCAGGCATCTGTTTTGACGGCGGCCGAGGCGGAGGCAACGCCGGCGGCGTATTTCGCTCCGAAGAGAAGCGCATTCACCCCTATTGACATCCAGCCCTCTATGAGTCCGATTCTTGTTTTCTCGACGGTGTTCATCTCTGTATTATCTCGTTCAGTTTTATTTCGGGATGATGATAGCGCCTTCGGCCGCGCGTGGCTTTAGCGTATTGTATGGCTTCCTTCGGGCACCACTGGAGACAGGCCATGCACTGCTGACATTTGTGATTCCACGACGGTTTGCCTTTGAGCATCTTTATGTTTTCCACAGGGCAGACCTTCTCGCATATAGCACAGGCATTGCATTTTTCATCGGCGTAGAATTTTTTGTCCATACCCGGTATTCTCGATGACATCAGGCCGTGTACAAGAGATGAAGCGGCGTTAATAAAACAATTTGAGAACTCAAACTTCTCTCTTTCGCCCGAGAGCACCCGCGCGGATATTTCCCGCACTTTTTCACCGGCCTTTTCGAACAGCGCCTTCTGCTTATCGTCGTCCGGCGCTCCGTAAAGGGGCGTGTAGTTGCCCGGCATGGCGACGCTGAAGGCGGCATCCAGCGGCAGGCCGCGCTTTTTCATTTTATTGTAGAGCATTTTCAGCGCTCCGCCGGGACCGCCGCCGTGAGTGGCGACGGCAAAAATATATTTATCGCTCTCGCCGAGCCGGGCATCGTCCGCGGCGGCGAGCTTTTCAACGAAGTCGGAAACGATCAGAGGCAGGCCGAACATATAAACGGGAAAGACCAGCCCTATCCTGTCGGCGGAGACATCCGCCTCCCCCGCCCTGGCCATGGAAAAGACCTCCGTCCGGTCGGTGAAAAACTCCGTGTCCGCAAGGAGCAGAGCCAGGTCGCAGGCTATCTTGAGAGAATTGCCAGTTCCCGAAAAATAATAGATTATCGTCTTCATACCGGTTCATTCCTCTTCGAATCCTCTTTTGCATTTGGATTACACTGCCCGAATTTTTTCAGCGATTCCAGTAATTCGCCTACGGGCAAACCCACCACATTGTAGTAATCCCCCTCTGTTTTTTCAACAAATGAAGCCGCGCCGCCCTGTATGGCGTAAGCCCCCGCCTTATCCATGGGCTCGCCGCTCTTTATGTAGGAGTCTATCTCCTCATCCGAGAGCGGGCGGAAATAAACTTTTGTCGAGACAGATTTTACTTTTTTCGCGCCGCTTGCCAGACACATCAGCGCGAAACCCGTTATCACCCTGTGACCCCTGCCGCTGAGCTTTTCAAGCATTTCCCTCGCGTTCGCGGCATCCGCGGGCTGGCCCAGCGCTATCCCATCCACAACAACAATGGTGTCCGCTCCTATAACAAGGGCTTCGGGGTGAGAGGCGGCGACATCCTCCGCTTTTTTGAGAGCGAGATATTCCGCAAGTTGTTCGGGCCGCAGATCAAGATGCATTTCCTCTTTATAAGCGCTTGGCGCGACAGTGAATTCCAGGCCAGCTTTCTTTAAGAGTTCCGCGCGCCTCGGTGACTTTGAGGCAAGAATGATTTGACGGCCACGGCAGTCCGCCGAATACTTCATAGCGCTTGTGAAGAAACACGGATAAACACTTTTATTGAAGGCATTTTCCTATTTCGTTATAAATCTGTTCAAACTTCGCGGCAGAGGCTTTCGCGTCAAATTTCTCACGGATGCGGCAGACACTTTTAGCGGCCCCGATAGCTGTTTCTTCTTTGCTCATTTGCAATGTTTTCAGCATCTTTTCAGCCAGGGCCCGGGTGTCCGCCTGAGGCAGGATATTTGCAGCCCCCGCTATGTCCTCCGCGTCACCGCAGGCAAGCGATATGGCCGGCACAGCGCAGGCGGCGGCTTCGGCAAGAACATTGGGAAAGCCCTCGCTTTTGGACGACAAAACAAAAAGATCCAGCATGGGATAAAATTCGTTCATCGCCTCAATGTGGCCGGCAAGAATGAGGCCTTTCTCAATACCATATTTTTGGGCTGTCGCCGAAAGAGCCGCGTTGTCCTTTGTAATGCCCTTTCCGCAGAGGATCAGCGACGTGGAGGGATCAATTGAGCGAACAGCGGCAAAAGCGCCGAAAAGCGTGTCAAAATCCTTCATGGGGTCATATCTGGAAGCCATGCCTATCAGTTTGACTCCGGCGTCAAGACCGTATTTTTTACGGTACTCATTCTTTTTTTCGGGCGCGGGGCTGAAATACTCAGTGTCAAGGCCGTTTTGTATGACTGCGGATTTTTCCGGTGAAAAACCGTTTGCCTCATGGTATTTTTTTCCGGCATTTGAGTTATAGATTATTTTGACAGGCGTCGATGAGAATTTTCTGTTTATGAAAAAGGCCAGCTTCGTCATCAAACCGTATTTTGAAAGATCAAAATCGCTGCATCTTATAGACCAGACAAGAGCTTTTCCCGGGCAGGCCGCGGCGGCAAAAAGAGCGGCGGCGTTGCCGTGATACATCCAGCCGTGGATGATATCGGGATCTATTTTTTTGACGGCGGAAAGAAAGCCGCGAAAAGCCTTCACAGGGGCGAAAAAACCCCTCATGTCAAATGACTGGACATCTATTCCCAGAGCGCGTATGTAATCGGCCTGCTCGCCGCCGCCGGAAAGAGCTATGACGGAAGGATGGAATTTTTCCCTGTCAAGAACCTTCAGAAAACGCCCCAGCGCGATCTGCGCCCCTCCGGAAGCTAAGTCCGAAATAACATAAAGGATTTTCATCTTTTTATTTTAGCAAATTTCACCGCGATCCGCTCAATTTTTTATTGAATGTTTTTGAGGCTGCCCGATCTGTTGCGCGGGATTTGTTATTACTCAAAATTTATTGAGCTTTCTTTTTGCCGATCATGAATAACGAAATCAGTATAAGAATTTCTCCGGAGGTAAAAAGCCCCCATTTGTATGGCCCCGGCGCAAAAGACAAAATCTGTGACTGAACGGCGCCGTTCAGTATCAAAAAACCGTAATCCCATATAAAAGACAGGAAAATAATGAAGGCCCCCGCCCAGAGCAGACCCCACTCCCGCGCGGAAAGACGGAAATTCTCCGCCGACGCGAGCCCTTTTTCTATCAGCGCGGCCAGAGCTATCATCGTGAAAGAACATATCAGCGGGGCGAGCACCGGCCCCGCCCACACGGCGGGAATCAGAAACAGCACATCCATCTCAAAAAAAGACGCCGGCCAGCCGAGAAGAGCCTTAAGAAAAACGTAATAAAAAATATCCCACACGGCGAACATATAGAAAAACACCGCCATTCTGCCGTAGAATTGCCGCGCGGCCAGAACAGCCGCCGACGCTATCATCACAATCGTGGCGGCCTCCCTCATGATCTCAACCAAAAGAATGTTCCGCGGCATCGCGGCAAGAGGAAAAGAAAAACCTTCCGGATAATAAAGCGCCCTGAGATAAACGACTATCGCCGCCTCCATAAAAGCCATAGCGACGGCAAAAACACTGACTACCGCGTATTTTTTTTCTATCAGCTTCATAGTTTTATTTTAGCAAATTACGGAGTTTCAAAGAAATAAAATATTCAGTTGCGCGCTGGAAATTTTTTACAGTAAAAACAGCCGGGTCTAATACTTTTGCGTTCTAATCTCAAACACTATTTTGAAACCTCTGTTGCGATAGAAAATTAAACAGCGGCGCAGAGTGTGCTTTCAGGTTTTTCATAATTTTTGATTGCCATTTTTTAGGCTGTGAGTTAAATATTTTCGAAATCTTTTTTCTTTGAGAAGCATCCCGCAAAAGAAATTCGCCGATTCCCTTCGCCGCGAGCAAATCCCTTTTTTGCTTCTCTTTGTTCAACCGCCTCTCCTGAATAATGAATTTATGGAGCACATACGCGGCGGGTTCTGGAAGCCTGACGGTTATATGCTTATATTTTATTTTCATCGTGTCCGCCTGAAGAAGATTTAAAAATCTGAGGCCCTGAGCGCTAATATGCAATTTGTCTATCTCATAAGGCAGCATTCCTTTCCCTCTGCCGAGGTCAGGCGTTAAAAATTCCAGCTCAAGCTCCGGATGCACATATTTTGTATATCCCGTCATGTAGTTATGCGAAGGCATGAACCCCAGTCCATCCAGTATGTCAGGAATGTTTACATCTTTTTTAATTCCGGGAGGATTGGGAACAAGAAAGTCTATATCGAGTGTCCTCACCACAGGAATTTCCGGAGCGTTGTTAAAATAACCTTTATAAAAATGCTGGCACCAGCTCCCGACAAGAATAATATCCCGCAGCACTCCTTTTTCATGAAGAGCGATGAGCGTGGCTAAGAACAGATCATTTTTTCTTTCCATAAACCATTTTCTCCATTTTGGCTATGTCCTTTTTGACTTGAATGTGTAATCTCCTGATCTTTCTCCTTTCGTCAATATCATTTCGCAGTTGCGCGAGCTGCCCTTTGTCCGGCCTGCCTAAAAATTTGAAGATGGCCTTTTGACCGTCTCTATAGTTGAGATAGTAGTACACATTCCCTTTGATCTCTTTTTTTATGAGGCAGCCTTTTATAAGCTTTTTGAGCTTATTTTCATAACTCTTTTTTAAGCTTTGCAGTCTGCTTAATTCCTCTTTTAAAACCCCTTTCAAAATTTCCATAAAGATCTCCCGCGAGCTTCCGGTTACCAGACAATCTCACAGTTATTATAATATGTCTGGTAACCGGTGTCAAGTAAAACAGCGCCTATATGCTGTCATACCACAGTTTTCTCCGACGATCGGGGCAAGAGCCATCAGGAATAACACGCGCTAATAAATATTCATGCGGAATACTTAATTTTTAAACGTTTTAGGGAGGGGTATTTGCTTTTCAGCGTTGATCTGGGCCGTGTAGAGGAGGCTGGCGTAAACAAAGGCACCTTTCTGAAAACAGTCTTTGACCAGGCCCTCAAGTTCGCCCCACATCCTGTCATAATAATAATCATCGTAAATCCCCGGCTCCCAGCAGGATTTCCTGTCCGCCTGGATGATTTTCTCAACTCTGCCGTGGCTCTCTATGAGATATTCAAAAACGAATCTGAGGGGATCTTCAACATAAACGGCGGAGAATGTGCCTATTTTTACCGACGCGCCGTATCTTCTTACAAGTTCCGATTCAAAACGGCCGTGTATGCCGCTGTTGCCGGTAAACTGGCCGTCAAAGTTTTCCGTCGTGTGCAGGGGCACCGCCCCGTCTCCGACATAATGAGCCAGATCGGCGGCAAGAAGCAGCGTTTTCTCATCGTCCTTCTCAGTCATAGCAGCGGTCAATTTTTCCAGCGTTTCAACGATGGCCCAGGGGAGTTTCCCGCTCCTGATCTTATAATCTTCCTCGGGCGGTGATTTTTTGAAATCAAAAAGAGCCTTGAAGGGATACGCGCCGAAATATTCCAGATCCAGCCAGTGGCGGACGCTTTCCCCGCGGTCGTCGCCCTTGCGCATGTCGGGATCCATCACATGCTTGTTGATAAACCTTATATTTTTAACAAGGAACTTCATGTCCGGCGGAAGATTTTTGACAGCTCCTTTACTTACAATAGTGTGCCCGTCCCTGCTCCACGAATGCGCCACACGCGAAGAACCGGCGATGAACATCAGGGCGCAGACAGCCAAAAAGCGTTTCAGCAGAGTCGTAATATCAAGAACCTGCCTGCCGACAGGCAGGCGTCCCCTTTTTTTACCTTTTTTCATAAGCTCATTTTAGCAAATTTAAAAGCCGAGAGCTCATTATTGAATATTATCCGATTTCGCGCTCTTGATTATTCCAATCCCAAGATATATAATCCCCCCATGATGAAAATAAAAATGCCTTATTGTAAAGCGGCCCTGACAGTTGTTTTTTTCACGGGCCTTTGCGCATCACAATCAGGTGCCGAAATTCAGAGCAGCGGCGTCAGGACTATGGGCGGCCTAAACCATATCGCGAAAAATAACTGGAATCCGAAGTTCAATCTGATACCCAAATTCATGAGAGACGACACTTACAAAGAATACAACCAGAATTATTTCCTGAAATATGAATTCGCCGCCGAATCTTTCACGACATACGAAGGCGCCCTGACGGACAGTAAAACCGGCATCAACCTCGGCTTCACCGCGGAGATAGACGATAATCTGGTCGGCGAAATCAACAAATACAGCGGTTATCTCGGCATCAAATCTCTTATGCTGAGGATGGAAAGCGGCGGAATAAGAGGTTCGGCTGTGTGGACAGGGCTCTCTGTGTCCTCAATGCCGGCGACAGTGGATTTTGACAGCAGTTACAGCAATGTCAGCCTGGTTTACTGGATAGGGAAAGCGCCGTTTGATTACATAGGTTTGAGTTATGTTTCTTTCGGACTGCCCATTCAGATAGACACGATGTATACCAATACAAACAAAACCAAACAGGTTTTCGGCAAACCTGTCTATGACAAGGACTTTGAAGCGAAAATATACGCTCTCAGTTTCGGCATGGACACGCTTGTGACGCCTCTTCTCTTTCCGGATGCCGCCAAGCGCTCGGAATTCTATAAACTTATGGCGGAGTCGGAAGAAAAATCAAACGGTATGGGGGCTTTTATGTCCATGCAGAGTTTATTCGGGATCGGCTCCGCCAGGGTGAGCGATGAAGCGCTGGCTTTTGCCGAGACCGCGAATCCTGACGGCGGACGAAAAGCCGTTAACGGCAAACACACTGTGGGATATGTGGCTATGGATTTTAGTTTCGGCCTGCAGTACAAAGTAAAAAATCACTTTGCTCTCGGCCTCGGATACAACTGGGCTGTCACTTCACTAACCCCCTTCGGCGGCGGAGCCGATAACCCGACAAAACTCGGTTATACCTATAGTTTCAACTTGCTGAGACACGGACCGGTCCTCCGCGCCTATTTTGCTTTTTAATCAAAAAAACTGGAAGTCCCTGAGGTGCCGGTTTCACACGCCCGGCGGGCGGTTTTAAATTCTTAAAATTCCGGCGGGCTTTATATTTTCAGGCATCCGTCCGGACAAGTGCGGGACAAAGCCGGAAGCGATTCGTCCCGCCAAGGCGCCTGCCTGCCGTGACGGATCACGGTAACGCCGCGGCATGGCCGGCGACAAAACCCGTAGAGAAAGCGGCCTGAAGGTTGTAGCCGCCCGTTTCGGCGTCCATGTCTATTATCTCGCCGGCGAAAAAAAGATTTTTCACAAGTTTTGAGGCCATTGTCTGAGGGTCTATTTCTTTGACGGTAATCCCGCCCTTCGTTATTATCGCCTCATCCAGGCCGCGGCAGCCGGAAACGCCCAGCCGGAAATCCTTCAGCCACACGCGCAGTTTTTTCCTCTCATCCGCGGTAACGCTGTTTCCTTCTTTATCCGGAGAAATCCCGTTGAGAGAAAGACATACCGGGATCATTTTTTTGGGAAGAAGATTTTTCAATATCGTCTTCATCCGCTGTTTGCCGAAGCTTTTGAGATCCCTGAGTATGCGGTCGTCAAGTTTTTTGTGATCCAGGGCGGGCTTAAGGTCTATGGAAACTTCCGTTTCTGCTCCTGATGTGAGACTTTCAGAAAACAAACGGCTGAGCGTCAGGATGACCGGGCCCGAAAGGCCGAAATGAGTGAAGAGCATCTCCCCGAACTCCTCCGCCTTTTTCCTGCCGCCGGAGAAAACGGAAACCGAGACATTTTTAAGGCTCAGGCCCTGGAGTTTTTTCGCCGTGTTTCCGGAAGTCTCTATCGGCACCAGGGCGGGGCGCGGCTGAATTAAGGAGTGTCCCGCCGCCTCGGCCATCCTGTAACCGTCGCCCGTGGAACCGGTTGAGGGGTAGGAAGCGCCGCCCGTGGCGAGTATAACGGAATCCGCCTCATAGATCTCTCCCTGAGAGGTCTCAACGCCGGACACGGCGCCGTCTTTCAGGATGAGTTTTTTTACGGGCGATTTCTT
>VMTH01000030.1 GCA_013791745.1 Candidatus Omnitrophota bacterium | reverse complement strand
TCTGTGCAAGGGGCTTGAATTCCCTGTCGTGTTTTTGACCGGCATGGAAGAAGGGCTTCTTCCTTACGGCGACGATTTCAGCGATGTGGACGGGATGGAGGAGGAAAGGCGCCTCTGCTATGTCGGGATGACTAGGGCGAAGGAAGTCCTCAACCTCACCTCGTCCATGAGCCGGCGTCTCTGGGGCAGGTGGATCTACCACACGCCCTCCCGCTTTCTGAAAGACACGGGCCTCGTAAAGTAATGGGGACGGTTCCTATTACCCCGTTCCCATTGCTTAAAGGCGATTAAAAAATTAAAATGAAAGCCATTTACGGAGAGGTGACCGAGCGGCTTAAGGTGTACGCCTGGAAAGCGTATGTACTGAAAGGTACCCAGGGTTCAAATCCCTGCCTCTCCGCCATCGCGCTTGTTCTTGTTTTTTACTGAATATCCCCTCAAAAATTTCGCGTCCGCCTCCGGCGGTCTTTCTTTTTTTAAGAGCAATACCTTTTCCTTTTCCGGAAGAAGGTAATTCCGTTCTTTTATTATTTTCTCGACGGAATTACAGGTTAAAACAATATCCTTCGCAAGTTCGAACCATACAGTTCCCTCTTTCTGCCAATAGCGCCTGGCGCCCGGGCGCTTTCTAACAGGTCTTTCAATAAAGCCTTTAAAAACAAAATAGAATTTGTTTTATTAATTTGGTAATATAAATTACCATTAAGAGCTTGATTTGTCTTGTTAAGGCGTTATATACTTTATACAATAAAACAGTTGAATAAGTTGAAATGTGTTATGCATTAAAAATAAAAGGTTCAGGAGGCAATTAGCAGAAAAAATTAATTAAAGAAATCATAAAACAGTCTTTTCGTAAAGAGGATTTAATTCCTTTGACCAGTAACTACGGAGTAGGCTGTCACATCTGCCCGAAAGGGCGGAGGGGTGGCAGTCAATCTCGGAGTTCGTTACTGGTCGCCGGGGCTGATGTTCGCGCCCCTTTTTTTTTATTGGAGCAGTATATTATTGGCATTTTCTTATTTTGTGATATATAGCACGTAGTCACCGCCAATGCTATTAATTTTAACTAAAAAATGGAGGCATTACACCGCCGACAGAGAGGCTCTGCCTGCCGGCAGACAGGGGCGGCTTTCTATAACGGGGAAAAGGGTTCGTTTTTGCTAGTATGATTTTTTTTGAATTTAGGGCCGTAGTTTTTAGATGTCACATACAGCATTAGAAAAACTATGAAAACCTTTAAGACGCATAATGTTGAAGAAAAGAGGAGGGTTCAATATGAATTTCGGGAATTTTAAATTGTCTAATTTAAGTATAAAGCAGAGATTGTTTTTTTCCTTTGGCGCAGTGATCCTGCTTATGGTCATAATTTCAGGGATAGATATTCAGCGTTTTTCGGACAGGAATAAGCGGTTTAATATTCTGATAGACAGGGTTCTGCCCCGGCAGTTGTTAGCCACTCAAATTCAAAACGATTTATTAAAAATACACCGCGCTGAAAAGAACTTCATCGCGGAACTTAAATCTGACGAGATGGATAAAGACAAGGCAAACATAAATAAATATGAAAGTGATCTGCTGAAGCAGCTTGAAACACTGGATGCCCTGGTTTCCGCTCAAGGGAAAAAAGACATTGCCGCGTTCAGGGAAATCTATGATAAATGGCAAATAAAAAATGAGGAAATCCGCAGGCTGAGCCGTATGGGAGCCAATATCAAGGCAAGAGATCTTTCGTCGGAAGAAGGGAGAGTATTGTTTGATCGGATGGACGAGATAATGACTAGAATCATAGAGAGAAAAAAGCTGGCTATGATTAGACAACGGCAGCTTGTAAACAAGAATTATATCATTACCAGAAATTCGCTTATATTTATTACGGGCATCATTATTCTTATGACTTATTTACTCTCAATTTCTGTGGCAAAAAGCATATTGACGCCGCTTGGGAAATTAGAGAAAGCTGCGCGGATTATTGGAAAGGGACGGCTGGATACTAAAATAACAATTCGGGGAAAAGATGAAATAAGTCAGCTCGTCGAGTCATTCAATAAGATGAGTGAAGATTTGAACGCCGTGACTGTTTCAAGAGATAAACTAAATAAAGAAATTACCGAACACAGGCGGACGTCAAGGCAATTACAGCTACAGACTGAAAAAGTGCTGAGGGCACAGCGGGTGGCACAAATGGGTTTCCTGGAGTGGAATACAAAGACCGATGGGATTTACTGGTCGGAGGAGGTATACCGGATATACGGGGTAGATCCTGATAAACAATCCGCAAGTTTGGAATTAACCATGCAGCTGGTTCATCCGGAGGATATGGAATTTGTAAAGAAGAATCTTGACATGGCGGTTAAAGGCATCGGGCAATATGATATTGAACACCGCATTAGGCGCCCGGACGGCGCCGTGATCTGGGTACATGCCCAGGCCGATTTTGAAAGGGATGAGAACGGGAACGGGGAAATCCTGCTTGGCACCATAGTAGATATCACTAAACGCAAGAAGGCCGAAGACGAAAGGGCAAACCTGCAGAATAAGCTTTTGCAATCACAAAAGATGGAAGCAATCGGTCAATTTGTCGGCGGCATTGCCCATGATTTTAATAATCTTTTGACTCCAATTCTAGCCTTAAGTGATTTAAGTATTTATTCCATTTCAGATGAGAAAGCGCTGCTGAGCAATTTAAAAGAGATCAAAACGGCTTCAGTAAGAGGGAGAGATTTAATCGCGCAATTATTAGCTTTCGGCCGTAAACAGATACTCCGGCCTGAAGTGCTTAATTTGAATGATTTAGTAGGGAATATTTCGAAAATGCTGATTCGGATAATTGGCGAAGACGTTGAACTCAATATCCATCTTGCGGATAAACTTGGAAATATCCGTATTGACCCGGTTCAAGCCGAACAGATTATTATGAATCTGACAATTAACGCCAAGGCGGCTATGCCGAAGGGAGGTGAACTTACATTTGAAACCGCGAATGTCACATTAGATGTGAATTATATAAAAAACCACATTAACGTGACTCCCGGTTCTTATATTATGCTGGCAATCAGTGACAGCGGGTCCGGCATGGAAAAAGAAACTGTGGACCATATTTTTGAGCCGTTCTTTACCACAAAAGGGGATATGGGTTCCGGGTTGGGATTATCCACTGTTTATGGAATCGTAAAACAAAGCGGCGGCGATATTCGGGTTTATAGCGAACCGGGGCACGGAACAACTTTCAAAATATATTTCCCCCGGATATACGCCAAAGCTGAGATGATTGTTAAAGAGCAAATTTCCAAAAAATCTCTAAAAGGCACAGAAACTATATTAGTGGTGGAAGATGAGAACATGGTGAGGGAGGCAATCCGGCAGATTCTGGAATGGTTCGGGTATAAACCGCTTTTAGCCGCAACCGGCCCTGAAGCTGAGAGACATATCAAAAACTATAAGGATAAAATCCATATGCTGATAACAGACGTCATATTGCCCGGAAAATTGAACGGCAAGGAAATAGCTGAACAAATAACCCGCGAGCGGCCTGACATAAAAACGCTTTTTATTTCAGGCTATACGGAAAATGCAATCGTTGAGAAAGGTATATTAAAAACAAATATAAACTTTCTCCAGAAACCTTTTGACCCGGCCACTCTATCAAAGAAAATAAGGGAAATACTTGATGCGCCGGAAAATCCGGACGATGATCGGACGGATTAGTCGGAGGCGCCGAGCCTATGAGTATTGCGAGCTTGCGAGCCATATAAAGAATAATGAATAAGATTCCTCATCCTTCGACTACGCTCAGGACTTCGGAATGACAAATTAATGAATTTTTTATACTATAAGTTCGAACATAGTTTGAACCGCTCGACCATATTTTCCCATTTTTTTTTCTTGTTTTTAATTAGGCTAAGTTTGTGGTATAATTCGATATGACAGTTATCACACAAAGAGTAAGCGCTGAATGAAAAATAAAGAACTAAAGAAATCCATATCTCTTTTATCTTTAGCTCTCCTGTCCGGAGTGCTTCTGAGTCTGTGTTTTCCTCCTGTCTCTTTCGGGGCGCTTGCGTGGCTTGCTCTGCTTCCTCTTTTTTATGCGGTAAATGAAGCTAAAAGCATACATCAGGTTTCAAATATAGGAGCTCTTGCAGGTCTTGTATTTTATCTGATCACACTAATGTGGTTTTTCAAACTATTCGGCCCGGTGGCTATCGGACTTATTTGTGTACCAGCGCTTTATATTTCATTGTCTATGGTTCTGACAAAACTTACTCTGGATAAGTATGGTATCTTCGCCGGTTGGCTTATTGCCGCGCCCGTTTTCTGGACGGGCATTGAGTATTTCCGTTCGGAAAGATGGTTTCTTGAATTCACATGGGCCGGGCTCGGATTTTCACAGGTAAATAATCCTATACTCCAGACTGCTTCTGTATGGGGGACTTATGGCATATCATTTATGATTGTTTTGTCGTCGGGATTGATAATCACCGGCATTAAAAGAGGAATCAAATATATTATAGCGGGAATTCTGTTCCCTGTTATATTCTGGTCGTGGGGATATAATCGAGTTCTGAATTTTCCGGATAAAATAGGTGAGCCCAGACGAGTCGCTGTTATACAGGATGAATCCTTCAATATGAAAAAACTTATGAAGAAAGAGGCAGAGGCAATAAATCAGGGAGCTGATATCATAGTTTGGCCGGAATATGCAATTACGATGCGGCCTAAGATGCGGGAGCTGGAGCTGATGCGTCTGCCTGCGAAAGACATAAATAAGTTGCGGATTATAGGAGCGATGATTGAACACGGAGATAAGGCGCTCAAGAAGAGTTCGCTGCTTACAGGCCGTCGTAAAAAGAAAACCACGGTAGAGAATTTTGCGCTGGTTATAAATGGGAAATGTGATATTCTCGGACGCTATGATAAGCATCATCCAATCCCTATTATTGAGAGCCATG